>CAHJXG010000175.1 GCA_903644035.1 Rhodospirillales bacterium | reverse complement strand
TGTGCTGCTCGCTCGATGCGCGCTGCCATGACCGCTGTAAGCCGGCCGCCGCCCGGGCCTCGGCGCAGCTTCGCCGGGTGCTGGCCGCCGTGCTGCCGGCACAGGCGCAGGCGGCGCTCGGCAGCGCGCTTGGGCAGTACGCCCTGGTGTTCGCGCTGTTCGTGGGCGCCATCGGGCTGATCCTGCTGGGCATCCACTCGCAGATCGCCGGCACCGCGCCGGCCGGTGCGCCCATCGTCGCGGCGGCGTTCTGGAAGGCGTTCGTCGTGCTGGCGGTGATCGCGGGCGTCGCCGCCTGGCTGCTGGTGCTGGCGCGCGACAGCCAGCGCGTGGCGCAGCAGGAGACCGACCGGCAGACCAGCCTGCTGACCGGCGAGATCACCGCCCACCGCCGCACCGACGCGCAGCTGCAGAAGGCCAAGGAGGTCGCAGAGGCCGCCAACCTGGCCAAAAGCCGCTTCGTCGTCGGCGTCAGCCACGAGTTGCGCTCGCCGCTGAACGCGATCCTCGGCTACGCGCAGCTGCTGGAGCATGACGCCGCCATCCCCCAGGCGCGGCGCGAGAGCATCGGCGTCATCCGGCGCAGCGGCGAGCACCTGGCCGGGCTGATCGAGGGGTTGCTGGACATCTCGAAGATCGAGGCCGGGCGGATCGAGCTGTACCGGGACGAGGTGCGCCTGCCGGAGTTCCTGGGCCAGATCGCCGACATGTTCCGGCTGCAGGCGGAGGCGAAGGGCCTGCAGTTCGTGTTCCGGCCGCCCGGCGCGCCCGCGGTGGTCTACACGGACGAGCGGCGGCTGCGGCAGATCCTCATCAACCTGCTGTCCAACGCGGTCAAGTTCACCGGGGCCGGCACCGTCAGCCTGGCCCTCCACTGGCGCGGCGCGGTCGCCGAGATCGTCGTCTCCGACACCGGCATCGGCATCGGGCGCGCGGACCAGGACCGCGTGTTCGAGCCGTTCCAGCGCATCGACCAGGGCCGGGCGGCGGTGGCGCCGGGCGTGGGCCTGGGCCTCACGATCACCAAGCTGCTGACCCAGATCATGGGCGGCGAGATCACGCTGCGGAGCCAGCCCGGCGTCGGCAGTCAGTTCACCATCCGTCTCATGCTGTCCGAGGTCATGCAGCCCCGCCACGTGGCGCCCGTCGCCCGCGCCATCGGCGGCTATGCCGGGCCGCGGCGCACCATCGCCGTGGTGGACGACAACCCCGTGCACCGCGCGCTGCTCCAGGAGGCCTTGGCCCCGCTCGGCTTCACGGTGCTGCTGGCCGAGGGCGGCGCGGAGTGCCTGCTGCTGGCGGCCCGGTCCCGGCCGGACCTGTTCCTGATCGACCTCGCCATGCCCGGGATGGATGGGTGGGAGCTGGCCCGGCGCCTCCGCGGCATGGGGCACCGGACGGCGCCCATCGTCATCGTGTCGGCCAACGCCGGCGAGCTGCGCCGGCCGCTGGACGAGGAATCGCACCACGACGCCGTCATCGCCAAGCCCGTGGAATTCGCCGTGCTGCTCGACATCGTCGCAGCGAAGCTCGGGCTGTGCTGGACCGGCCTTCCCGCCGTCCAGCCGGCGGCGGGTGAGGACGGCCGGCCGGCCTCGACGCTGCGGCCGGCGCAGGCGGCGCAGCTGCGCGACCTCGCCCTCATCGGCTACGTCCGCGGCATCCGCACCCGGCTGGACGAGATGGCGGCCGAGGACCCTCCGGCGGCACCGGCGCTGGCCGGGCTGCGCGACCTGGTGGCCCAGTTCCGGCTCGACGAGTTCATGGCCGAGCTGGACCGGATGCAGGCGGAGACGTCGCCATGACGCCCGCCCCGGACCGCCCGGCCAGCGTCGTCCTCGTGGTGGACGACTCGCCCGGCACGCTCGGGATGCTCGATGCGGCGCTGGAGGCGGCGGGCTACACGGTGCTGCTGGCCCAGTCGGGCGCGGCGGCGCTGGCGCTGATGGAGCGGGTGACGCCGGACATCGTGCTGATGGACGCGGTGATGCCGGGCCTCGACGGCTTCGCCACCTGCGAGCGCCTGAAGCGCCGGCGCATGAACGCGAGCGTGCCGGTCGTGTTCATGACCGGGCTGACCGAGACCGAGCACGTCGTGCGCGCCCTCGACGCCGGCGGGGTCGACTACCTGACGAAGCCGGTGGCGCCTGCGGAGCTCGTCGCGCGCGTCGGCGTGCACCTGGCGAACGCGCGCCTGACCCGGAGCGCGCAGGCGGCGCTCGACACCACGGGCCGCTACCTGCTGGCGATCAGCCGGAGCGGGGAGCTGGTCTGGTCCACCCCGCAGGCGGATGCGTGGCTCGGCGCCGGGGCGGTGGACGCTGTGCCGCCCGTCCGCGCCTTGCCGGAGAAGGTCATGTCCTGGGGGCTGGCCTGCGCCGCGCAGCCGGACCGGTGCCGGCCCTTGGCGTTCGCAGCGCCCCGGACCGGCCGGATGCTCGAAGCCTCCTATGTCGGGCGGATCAGCGCCGACGAGATCCTGCTGCGCCTGGTCAGCATCGACCAGGCCGCGGACGAGCGGGTGCTCCGCAACCGCCTGAAGCTGACGGCGCGGGAGGCGGAGGTGCTGCTGTGGGTCAGCCGCGGCAAGACCAACCGCGACATCGGCGACATCCTGGGCCTCAGCCCGCGCACGGTGAACAAGCACCTGGAGCAGGTGTTCGCGAAGATCGGCGTCGAGAACCGCGCCACGGCCGCCATCCAGGTCGTGACCATGCTGCAGGGCGGCTGCGTCCCCGCGGGTTGAGGCCCGCTACCCCGGCGGCCCGCTATCCCGGCGGCATGTATTCGGCGGAGCGGATGGGCATCCCGCCCCGGCGCGCGGGGACGGCGGCCCGCGGCAACTCGACCGGGCGCACGTGCTTGGAGGCGGCGCGCTCCATCCGGCTCCACAGCCGGCGGATGCCCTCGGTCGCCGCCAGATAGATGAGGGCCGCGTAGAGATAGACCGAGAAGTCGAAGGTGCGGGCGAAGATCAGCCGGGTCTGCCCCATGAGGTCCAGCAGGGTGACGATGGCGGCGAGCGCGCTGGCCTTGATGACCAGGATCAGCTCATTGCCGAGCGGGCGCAGCGCCGCCAGGAACGCCTGCGGCCACACCACGTGCCGCGCCGCCCGGTAGGGCGAGAGGCCGAGCGCCGCCGCCGCTTCCCGCTGCCCCCGGGCCACGGAGCCGAGCGCCCCGCGCAGGATTTCGGCCTGATACGCGGCGGTGTTGAGCGAGAAGGCCAGGATGCAGCAGTAGAACGCATCGCGGAAGAACCACCACACCCCGGCGCCCGTCAGCCAGGGCCGGACCTCGCCGGCGCCGTAATAGACGAGGTAGAGCTGGCACAGCAGCGGCGTGCCGCGGAACACGGCGATGTAGGCGGCGGCGGGACCCCACAGCAGCGGGTTGCGCGACATGCGGGCGCGGCAGATCGGGTAGGCCAGGACGAAGCCGATGCTGCATGAGAGCAGCACGACCTCCGCCGTGATCCGGACGCCGCTCAGCAGCCGCCAGCCGTATTGCGACAGCAGCTCCGCGTTGAACACGAAGCCGAGCAGGCCGTGCAGCGCGTCCATCAGGCGATCCCCCGGTTGGCCCGGCGCTCCAGCATCGCCTGGCCCGCGCCGGAGGCGAGGCTGAACACGAGGTAGATGGCGGCCGCGGCGCCGTAGAACAGGATCGGGCGCGTCGTGTTCTTGCTGGCCTCCGACGCCGCCCGCAGCAGGTCCGTGACCGCCAGGGTGGAGATCAGCGACGTGTCCTTGAGCAGGACCGTCCAGACGTTGCCGAGGCCGGGCAGGGCGACCCGCCCCAACTGCGGCAGCACGACCAGGAAGAAGGCGCGCTTGCGGTCCAGCCCGAGCGAGCGCGCGGCCTCGACCTGGCCCGGCGGCACCGTCTGCAGGGCGGCCACCCAGACCTCGCCCGAATAGGCCGCGACGACGACCGAGAGCGCGATCACCCCGGCGAAGAACGCGCTCAGCTCCAGGCGCGATGCCAGGCCCAGGGCCTCCTGCGCGTGGTCCAGCAGGGCTTGCAGCCCGAAATACACGATGAACAGCGCCAGCAGGTCCGGGATGCCGCGGAAGAACGTCGTGTAGGCCTCGGACAGCGCCCGGATCGTCCGCCAGCGCGACAGCTTCAGCCCCGCCAGCGCCAGCCCGCCGCCGAAGCCGAACGGCACCGTCGTCAGCGCCAGCGCGATGGTGACGAGGGCACCCTTGAGCAGCAGCGCCCCCCAGCCGTCCGGCCCGAACAGCAGGCCGGCTGCGCTCACGGCCGCCTACTTCCCGCGGATGTCGATGGTGAAGTATTTCTTCTGGAGCGTGGCGTAGGTCCCGTCCGCGTCCAGCTCGGCGATGGCCTTGTTGAACATGGCCTGCAGGTCGGTGTCGCCCGGGCGGAAGGCGGCGCCCACCCCGGGACCGTGGATGGCCGGCACCCGCTTAATCTCCGACAGGACCGTGCAGCAGCCGTTGCCCTTGGTCTTGACGAAGTCCTCCTCCACCAGCACGTCGCCGACCACGTAGTCCAGCCGGCCGCTGGCGAGGTCGAGGTTCGGCTCGTCCTGGGTGGGATAGAGCTTGATGTCAGAATCCGGGTAGAACTTCTCCAGGAAGTTGGCGTGGATGGTGGAGGACTGGGTGCCGATCGACTTGCCCTTCAGCGCCGCGGGGCTGATGTCCTTGGACTTCCCGCTGGCCTGGCCGACGAAGACGGGGGACGTCGCGTAGTACACGTCGGAGAAGATCACGCGGGCCTTCCGCGCGTCGGTGATGTTCATGGAGGAGAAGATCACGTCGAACTTGCTGGACAGCAGCGACGGGATGATGCCGTCCCAATCCTGGTTCTGGAATGTGCAGGCTGCTTCCAGCTTGGCGCAGATCGCGCGGGCGTAGTCCACCTCGAACCCGACGATCTCGCCTTTCTGGTTCACGCTCTCGAACGGCGCGTAGCTCGCGTCCATGCCGAAGCGGATGGTCTTCCACTCCTTCGCCGCCGCCGGGTGGGCGCCGGTGCCGGCTGCCAAGCCACAAGCGAGGCCGACCGCGAGCAGCAGCTTCGGGATACCCATTCTGATCTCCTTACCTCTCACAGCACTGACCTCAAACCGAGGCATGGAGAAGCTTAGCAAGGCCTATGCCAACTTGCCGCTCGACGGTGCCGCCCCGGCCACGCTCACCAAGCCCGGAGCAGCGGACAGGCCGTGCAGCGATGACCCGATGCCCCCTGCGGCACGATGCACGGCCGTCCCATTGTTCGCGAACGCCGCCGGGCACACGTGAGACCTATCTTTGCCCGCCGACCGCTGCGGCCCGGGGCGGCGCCAATTCGTCGCCGGGCACAGGATGGCCGAACAGGTAGCCCTGCATCGTGCGGCACCCTTCCCGGCGCAGCACAAAGCTCTGAGCCTCGGTCTCAACCCCCTCCGCCAGGACCGGAATGGCCAGGCTGCCGGCCAGTGCCATGACCGCGTGCAGGATGGCCCGCTCGGGCCGGCCGGGCAAGCCGGCAACGATGGAACGGTCCAGCTTCACGAGATTGACCGGCAGCCGCACGAGGTGGGCCACCGAGGAGACCCCGCTCCCAAAATTGTCCAGGGCGATTCGCACCCCCATGGCGCGCAGTTCGCCGAGCGGCGGCGCGATGGTCCCGAGGTCGTGTGCCACCGCCGTCTCCGGCACCTCGATCTCCAGCATGGCGGGCGGCACGCCGTGCCGGAGCAGGGTCTCGGCCACCCGCGAAACCAGGGCAGGGTCGCGCAGCGTGCCGGCGGAAAGGTTCACTGCGACCACGCTGGGCGCCCCGGGCTGACCGACCCAGTCCCGGGCCTGGCGCAGCGCCGCCTCGAGGGTCCATTCGTCGAGAGCCGACGTCAGCCCGGCCTCCCTCGCCTCGGACAGGAACTCGCTGGGCGTCATCGTCCGGCCATTCAGCGGGCTGTCGGGCCAGCGCACCAGGGCTTCCGCCCCGCGCAGGACCTTGCCCGGCCAGGACACCTGCGGCTGCCACACCAGCCGCAGGCGCCCACCCGCGATGGCCTCGGCGAGGGCTTCGCCAAGCAGGCGGCGGCGCTCCACGTTCTCCTGGAACACCGGCAGGAACCCGACCGCACGGCCGCGGCCGCGATGCTTCGCGGCATACAGGGCAAGGTCGGCCGCGCATTGCAGCGCGTCGGCAGTTCCGGCATCGGCGGGATAGGCGGCATGGCCGAGGCTGGCGGACATCGCCAGCTCCACGTCGCCCGCCCAAGCCGGCTGGGACAGCGTCCTTGCCAACCGGTGCGCCAGGGTGTCGGCGCAAGCCGCCGCGTCCGTGCCGCGCACGAGCAGCGCGAACTCGTCGCCGCCCAGGCGGCAGGCCAGGTCGCCGGGCTGCAGGGCTGCCTGCAGGCGGGATGCAGCCTCGCAGAGCAGGGCATCCCCGGCCGCGTGGCCGTGGCGGTCGTTCGTCTCCTTGAAGTGGTCCAGATCCACCAGGATCAGCACCGCCCCATGCGCTGGCAGGTGCGCCAGAGCCTGCTGGAACTTGGCGCGGTTCCCCAGCCCGGTCAGGGGATCGTGCCAGGCGAGGTGCTCTGCCTGCGCCTGCGCCGCCTTGAGCGGGGTGGTGTCGAGCAGGGTCAGCACGGCTCCGCGCCCCCCTCCACCCGCGAGCGGCAGCCAGCCGGAGGCGCAGACCAGCACGCAGGCGTCGCGCCCGCCGCCCATCGCGATGCTGGCTTCGACCTCCTGGCCCGGCGGGAAGCCGAATGGCCCCTCCGAAGCTGGCGCATTCTCGCGCCGCAGCTCCGCGCCGGCCAGCCCATCCGGCGTCCGGCCGCCGAACAGCCGGGCCAGCCGCGCATTGGCGAACAGCGTCCGGCCCGCCTCGTCGAGGTGCCAGATGCCGACGGGCGCGGTGTCGACCAGCGCCCGGTAGCGCGCCTCGCTGACGGTGATGGCGGTCTCGCGGTGCTTCAGGGCGGTGATGTCCACGGCCAGTCCGGCCACATGCCCATCGGACAGGCGCCGCTTGGCGACCCGCATCCAGCGCCCGCCTGGATACAGGCGGTCGAAGTCGCCGGGCTGGTCAGACTCATGCGCGGCGATGCGCCGGGCCAGCTCGGCGGCGGCCTCCTGCGGAGCGGCCCCGGGCAGCGTCTGGCGGATCGCCTCGCGCATCAGGTCGTCGTAGCGCAGGGGAGAGGCCATCGTCTTGAAGGCGGCCTGATGCAGGCCGGCGTAGGACGCGCTGTAATCCAGCAGTCTGCGCTCGGCATCGAAGATGGCGTAGTGGCAGTCCAGGATTTCAATGGCCTCGCGCAACAGGCCATCCGTGCCAACGGCACGTTCGACAGCTGGGGCGGGAGGCGATCCTTTCATACGCGCACGCTCCGAAACATCGCCTGAAGACCCTGGCCCCGCTGGGAGAGATGTTCGGCTTGCGTGCATCTTCTGCAATAATGATGAACATTTTCTTACCGGATTGCGCAGCGTCCCCCGTCCGTTCCAGCCATTGGGACAAGTCGTCCTCCGCCAGGAATGGCGGGAGGCCTGGCTCGCGGCCGTCGGCGTCGAGCGTCGCGAACCCCCGGGGCCTCACGCCTCAGGCGCCGCGGACGACCAGGCGGTGGGGCAGGATCACGTCGCCCACGGCGTGGCCGCTGCCGAGGCGGTCGATCGCGGCCGCGACCGCGATGCCGAACGCCGCGTAGGGCACCTGGATCGAGCTGAGCCAGGGCGCCAGCCAATCGTTCAGCGGGTTGTCGTCGAAGCCCAGCAGCGTCACGTCCTCGGGCACGCGCAGGCCATGCGCCAGCAGCGCGCGGTGGGCGCCGTAGGCGATCAGGTCGCTCGAGCAGAAGATGCCGACCCTGCCCGGCCCCTTGGGCAGCAGCCTGGGGGCGGCGAGCAGGCCGATGCCGGTGTGCTCCTGGCCGGGCAGGCTCAGCATCCGCTCGGGCGGCAGCGCGTGGCCATGGGACGCCAGCTGTGCCTGGAAGCCCTGCACGCGCTCGGCCGTGGCGCTGGAGGTGACGGCGCCGTGCAGCAGACCCAGCACGCGGATGCCGCGGTCCAGGAAGAACTGCGCGGCATCGACCCCCGCCTGGCGGTTGTCGATGCCGATGAACGGCGCGGCGCGGCCGGGATGGCGGCGGCCGACGAAGAGCAGCGGCGCCTCGTCGTCCAGGAGGCGGCTCTGGACCGCGCCCAGCAGCACGGTGGCGCGGACGCGCTGCGCCCGCATCTCGGCGAGGCATTCATCCTGCACGTCGGGATCGTCGCCGGTGTCGCAGGCGGCCATGACCAGCCCGTGCGGGCGGAGCGCGCCCTCGATGGATGCGGCGATCGCGGCCATGGCGGGGTTGGCCAGGTTGGGCGCCAGCACGGCCACCAGCCGGCTCCGCCGTTCCCGCAAGGCGCGGCCGGCGCTGGTGGGGCGGTAGGACAGCGCCGCCACGGCCTCCTGCACCCGGGCGGTGGTCGCGGGCGACGCCTTGTTCCGCACTCCGTTCACGACGCGCGAGACGGTGGCGATGGACACGCCGGCGCGGCGGGCGACGGCTTCGATGGGGGAGGGGCTTGCAGTGCGGTTTGGCATTGGATTACGCTAGGGAAAACGTTTACCTAAAACAAGGACAGGGAGGCTGCGATGTTCATCCGCCTGATCACGGCCCTGGTGGCGGCGATGCTGCTGGCGTCGCCCGGCCGAGCCCAGCAGCTCAGCATCTGGCACGACCTCGGCGACAACGGGACGAAGTGGCTGGCCGAGGCCGGCGCGGAGTTCGCCAAGACGCATCCTGGCGTCAGCCTCCGTCCGATCAGCTACCCCACCGACCAGTGGTTCGGCCGCACGATCGGGGCGATCAACACCGGCACCGCGCCCGACCTGCTGTTCAGCAACTACGAGCGGGTGATCCGCGTCGCCAGCCAGACCGGCAAGATCGGCGACATGCGGGCCGTGCTGGACGGCATCGCCGACCATGGCTTCCTGTCCGGGGATGACCTGCGCGTGGCCAGCTTCGGCGGGCGCATGATCATCCTGCCGGTGCAGCGCGTGCAGATGGCGTTCGGCGTTCGCAAGTCGTGGCTGGACAAGGTGGGCGAGCCCTTCCCGCAGACCTGGGAAGACGCGAAGCGCGTCGCCGGGAAGTTCCAGGCCGGCGACCCCGAGGGCACCGGCACGGGAACCGTGTTCGGCTTCGCGCTGGAGGCCGCCAAGCCGCGCGACCTCATCCACATGCTGGACCTGTTCACCTTCGGCGCCGGGCTGCGCCACACCCTGGTCGATCCCGAGGGCAACGTGGTGATCGACGAGCCCGAGCACGCCCGCGTGCTGGCCGAGGTGCTGAACACCTTCGGCGCCTACAAGCTGGTCCCGCCCGACACCATCAACTACTCCTTCAACGAGATGTACCAGGTGATCGAGGGCGGCCGCACCGGCATGTTCCGCGTCGGCGACTGGAACGTTGCCAAATGGGACGCGCAGGGCATCAAGGGCGATTTCGTGGTCGGCGCCTGGCCCCGCTTCTTCGCCGACAGGCAGAACGCCGTGGTGATCGGCGGGATGCGCGGCGTGGCGGTCCCGGAGAACGCGCCCAACAAGAAGCTGGCGGACGAGTTCGCGGCCTTCCTCCTCGGCAAGCCCGCGCAGCAGGCGTCCTTGCGCATCGTCGGCTCCGCCGTCCGCCGCGACCTGGACGTCTCCGGCCTGTCGGAGCGGCAGCGCCTGTTCGCCCAGCCGCAATGGCCGCTGATCGCCTATGACTTCCCGGAGGGCGGGCTGGCCTGGTATCCCGAGTTGGAGGCGGCCTTCCACCGCAAGCTGCTGACCGCCATCGCCGTCCCGCCCCAGGACATGCCGGCCTTCGTCAAGGCGACGGCCGAGGAGATGCGGACGCTGGCCAAGCAGCTGGCGGCCAGGAAGGGGTAGGCACCCCAGTGGCTGCCTGGGCGATGCCCGGCCTGGCGATCCGGCGCGAGGGGGTGTTCTACCTCTTCGCGCTGCCCTTCGCGGCGCTGACGATCCTGTTCGGGCTGTGGCCGATCCTGCTCAGCATCCAGGTCTCGTTCACCGCATCGGCCACGGCGCTTCAGCCGCACCCGCAATGGGTGGGCCTGGCGAACTACGCCGCCATCTTCGCCGACCCGGTGTTCCAGGCCTCCCTCGCCCGCACCCTGCTCTATACGGTGCTGGCGGTGGCGGCGAACCTGGCCTTCGCCCTCGCCTATGCCCTCCTGCTCGACTCCGCCCTGATCGGGTGGGGCAGGACGGTGTTCAAGCTGGCCGTCTTCCTGCCGGTGGTGACGCCCGACGTGGCCGGCTACGTGGTCTGGCGCTGGCTGTATGACCAGAGCTTCGGCGCGGTGAACGCAGCACTCAAGCTCGCGGGCCTGCCGGGGTTCGGCGGCCTGGCGTCCCCAGGCACGGCCATGCTGGCGCTGCTGGTGGCGGAGCTTTGGCACCATGCCGGGTTCTACGTGCTGATCTTCCTGGCCAACCTCGCCATCCTGGACCGCGCGCAGACCGAGGCATCGCACATCGACGGGGCCACAACGCTGCAGCGCTTCTGGTACGTCACCCTGCCGCAGCTTCGCCCGGCCATCGCCGTCAACCTCGTCTACGCGCTGATCCAGTTCCTCAAGACCTTCACCGCCGTCGTGGTGATGACCAAGGGCGGCCCGGCGGACGCCACCAACTTCGTCAGCTTCTACGCCTACCAGCAGTTCGACAGCGCGCAGTATGGCCAGGCGACCGCGATGGCCACCGTGCTGTTCGCCATCGTGCTGCTGGTCGCCCTGTCCGCCTATCGCGTCACCGAGCGGGGCCGCGCGTGACCCGTCCCTCTCCCTGGGCGCAAGCCCTGGCCCTGGCGGTCGCCGGGGGGGTCAGCCTGCTGTTCCTGTTCCCCTATGCCTGGATGCTGTCCAGCGCCCTCCGCTCCACGCGGGAGATCCTGTCCGCCCCGCTCGGCCTCTGGCCCGCGAAGCCCAGCGCCGAGGCTTTCGCCTCCATCGCGGAGGCCGGCGGGACCACCCTGCTGCGCGCCACACTCAACTCGCTCGGCATCACCGCCGCCTCCACGGCGCTGGCGGTGTGCATCACCGCGCTCGGCGCCTACGCCCTGACCCGGCGTCCGCAGGCGCTGGCGTTCCGCCTGCTGCGGGCCGGGTTCCTGCTGAGCATGATGTATCCGTACATGCTGCTGGTGATCCCCGTGTACCTCGTCATGTTCAAGCTGGGCCTGCTCGGCGGCTATACCGGCATCGTGCTGTTCCTCTCCTTGGGTCCGGTGCAGTTCTTCCTGTTCGAGCAGTTCTTCCGCACCCTGCCCCCCGAGGTCATCGAGGCCGCGACGGTGGATGGCGCGAGCGAGGCGCAGATCCTGTTCCGCATCGTGCTGCCCATGGCCGCGCCGGTGGTGGCGACGGTCGCGACCATCACCTTCCTGCTGAACTGGGCGCAGTGGTTCCCGGTGCTGGTCATCTCGGCCACGCCCGACACCTACACGCTGCCGGTGGCGCTGCTCGCGCTCAACGGCGAGCTGGGCACGAACTTCCAGGGCATCATGGCGATGGCGCTGATCACGACGGTCCCGCCCGCCCTGGTGTTCCTGCTGGCGCAGCGGCGCGTGATGGGCGGGCTGACGGACGGGGCGGTGAAGGGCTGATGGCTGGCATGGACCATGCACTGCAGGCGCAGGTGGCCGCCGCCGCCGCGCGCACCCTCGAATGGCTCGATGCGATGCAGGCGCCGGGCGAACCTTGCGGCGTCTGCCGCATCAGCGCGGCGCACGACCCGGCGCGATGGCCGGGCGTGCTGCTGCCCGGCACCTACAACGCCACCATGCTGCGCGCCCTGCTGGGCGGCCTGGACACGGTCTCCGTGGCCGGGCGCGCCGACCTCGCGGCCTGGCTGCTGCGGCCCCGCCTGCGCGATGGCCGGGTGCGCATCGCCGGCATGGACGCCGCGGACGTGTTCAAGAAGCCCGATCCGGCGGAGACGTGGCGCTACATCGACTGGCACGTGACCAACTACACGCTGGGCGCGGTCGAGGCCGCGACGCCGGGCGCTGTCCCGATCCTGGAGTTCGCGCGGCCCTACCTGGACGTGCAGGTCCTCAAGGCCTGGCTGGCCGACCGCGACCTGCGGGACCCGTGGCAGGAGGGAAACAACATCGTCAACCTCGGCGGCTTCCTGCTGGCGATGCGCCGCCACGGCCAGGCGCCGGCGGAGGCCGTGGACCGCGCGATGGAGGCGATGTTCGCCTGGCACGACCGGCTGCAGGAGCCGGCGACCGGCTTCTGGGGCGTGAACCAGGGCACGGCGCAGGGGGCGCTGCACGCCATGGCGGGGTCCATGCACAATTTTCACCTCTGGTACGCCACGGGCCGCACGCTGCCTTACCAGGAGCGCGCGATCGACTACGCGCTGTCCCAGCCGCCCCGGATCGTCAGCGCCTGCATCGACGTGGACCTGGTGGACCTGCTGGCGCATGGCCACGCGCTCACCTCGCACCGCCGGGCCGAGATCGTCGCCTGGTGCCGGGCCATGCTGCCGGCGCTGCTGGCGATCCAGCAGCCGGATGGCGGCTTCTACGACGAGGCGCAGGGCACGCGGCGGCAGGATGGCTGGGTGCGCGGCTATGCGGAGCCGCAGGGGCTGTCCAACACCTTCGCCAGCTGGTTCCGCTGGATCGCCATCAGCATGATCGCTGGCCTGCTCTGGCCGGGCTGGCGCCCCTGGAGGTTCCGCCGCGAACCCGGCATCGGCTACCGCGCATGACCGAGGACCCCTTCGCCCATCTGCACGACGAGGCCTACGACCGCGCCTATGCCACGCCGCGCGCGACCCACGCGGACGCCGTCCACATGGGCGGGCGCGAGACGATCAGCCTGGACGGACCCTGGCGCGTCACGCCGGACCTGTTCGACGAGGGCCTGCGCCAGCGCTGGTTCGCCGACGACGACACGCCGCCCGCGCAATGGGCCAAGCCGCGCGACGCCGAGCTGTGGGACGCCGACACGCTGGAGCTGCCCTGCTGCTGGACCCTCGCCCGCCCGGAGTGGCGCTATTTCGAGGGCGCCATGTGGTTCGCCCGCCGCTTCGACTGGGATGGCCGCACGCCGCGCCTGGCGCTGCGCCTGGGGGCCGCCGCCTACGAGGCGCGCGTGTTCCTGAACGGGGCGTTCATCGGCAGCCACCGCGGCGCGTCCACGCCCGCCTTCTTCGACATCACCGGGACGGTGCGGCCCGGCGGCAACGAGCTGCTGGTGCAGGTGGACAACCGCCGCCGCCCCGACCGCGTGCCCATGCACCATTTCGACTGGTTCAACCATGGCGGGCTGTACCGGGAGGTCGCGCTCGTCCCCCTGCCCCACGACTTCATCCGCACGGTCGAGGCATCGCTGGCCGAGGGCGGCGTCCGCGTGGCCGTCGCGGTCTCCGGCGCCGGAAGCGGCGTCGCGCACGTGGCCCTGCCCGGGTTGGGCCAGGCCGAGATCACCGTGGCGGACGGCCGCGGGGAGGCGCTCATCGCCTGCGCCCCCGTCCTGTGGTCGCCCGAGGCGCCCCGGCTTCACGACCTGGCCGCGACCTTCCGCACGGACCGGGTCACCGACCGGGTCGGCCTGCGCAGCATCGCCGTGTCGGGGGAGGAGATCCTGCTGAACGGCCGGCCCCTGATGCTCCGCGGCGTCTGCGTGCACGAGGAGGACATGCAGCTCGGCAAGGTGTCCACCGAGGCCGATGTGCGCCGCATGATGGGCCACGCGAAGGCGCTCGGCTGCAACCTGCTCCGCCTGGCGCATTACCCGCACCACGAGCGCGTGGCCGAGCTGGCGGACGAGCTGGGCCTGCTGCTGTGGGAGGAGATCCCGGTCTACTGGGCCATCGCCTTCGACGACCCCGGGACCTACGCGGATGCCGAGAACCAGCTGCTGGAGCTGATCGCCCGTGACCGCAACCGGGCCAGCGTGATCCTCTGGGGCGTGGGCAACGAGAACGCCGACACCGACGCGCGCCATGCCTTCATGTCCCGCCTGGCGCAGGCGGCGCGCGCGGCGGACCCCAGCCGGCTGATCGCCGCCGCCTGCCTCATCAACCGCGAGACCTTCTGCATCGAGGACCGCCTGGCCGAGCACCTGGATGTCATCGGGCTGAACGAGTATTTCGGCTGGTACGAGCCGAACATGGACGGGCTGCGCCGGCTGCTCGCGAACTCGCGCCCGGGCAAGCCCGTGGTGATCAGCGAGACCGGGGCGGACGCCGTGCCCGGCCTGCACGGCGGCGAACGGCAGCTCTTCACGGAGGAGTGCCAGGCCGCCATCTACCGGGAGCAGATCGCGATCGTGGCGGAGACGGCCTACATCGGCGGGTTCATCCCCTGGCTGCTCTACGACTACCGGACCGAACGACGCCAGACCCGGTATCAGAAAGGGATCAGCCGCAAGGGCCTGATCGCCGAGGACAAGCAGACGCGCAAGCTGGCCTTCGACACCCTGGCCCGGTGGTATTTCGAGTTGGCCGGCCAAGCCTCGGACCGGCGGGACATCGGGCCGCCATAGGCGCCGATGCCTATGACCCATGGCCGCCCGCGGCAGTTGAACGTGACACGCCTTCCGGGCGCCATCGGGACGCGCGGCGGCTGCTCATGCGACCCCGAGCAGCCGGATCAGGCCGAGGCTGGCCGCGCCCAGCACCACCAGCGACAGCGTCACGGCGCCGGTGACGCGCAACCCGGCCTGGGCCACGACCCGCACGTCCACCCCAAGCCCCAGGGCCGCCATCGAGACCGTCGTGAGCAGGCTTGCGGCGGTGGCGACGGGCGCCAGCAGCGACGGCGGGATCAGGCCGGACGAGCGGAGCGCAAGCACGGCCAGGAAGCCGACGATGAACCACGGCACCAGCTCGTGCGCCGCCGGCCTGCCGGGCCCTGGACGATTGCCCGCAGCCCCGTGCGGCGCCTCGTCGGCCTCGTCGCGCAGGCGGCGGGAGAGCAGCGAGAGGCCGAGCACGACAGGGCCGAGCATCAGCACGCGCACCAGCTTGACCACCGTGCCCACCTGGTTGCTCAGCGCGCCGATCGGCAGGGTCGCCGCGAGCACCTGCGGCACCGCATACACCGTCAGCCCCGCGAGCACGCCGTACTGCGTCAGCGACAGGAGCAGGACCGGCACCAGCAGGGGCAGCAGGAGGACGACCGCCACGCCGAGCACGGCCGTGAAGGCGATGGAGGACGCGACGTCGTCCGCGTCGGCTCCGATCACCGGAGCCACGGTGGCGATGGCCGAGTTGCCGCAGATCGAGTTGCCGCACGCCACCAGGATCGCCATGCGCTGCGGCAGCCCGAACGCGCGGCTGATCCCGTAGCTGGCCGCGACGGCCACCACGACCAGCGCGGCGATGCCCGCGAGCAGCCCGGGCCCGAGCGCCAGCACCGTGCGCGCGCTGACCGACGCGCCGAGCAGCACCACGGCGACCTAGATCGGAAGAGCGTCGTGTAGGGAAAGAGTGTAGATCTCGGTGG
>CAHJXG010000174.1 GCA_903644035.1 Rhodospirillales bacterium | reverse complement strand
TCGATCCGGCCCCGGTCCCTGACCCGGCCCCGCCCGGCCCGCGCCTGTCCAGCTTCCGCGATGTCGCCATGCTGGTGGCCGAGCGGCGCGAGCCGGTGCTGCATGGCCTGCTGCTGCACGCCGTCCACCTGGTGCGCTTCGCCCCGCCCGTGATCGAGCTGCGGCCGGAGCCGGACGCGCCGCGCGACCTGGCGCCCCGCCTCGCCGCCCTCCTGCTGGAGGCGACCGGCGTGCGCTGGACCATCGCGCTGTCGCGGGAGGCCGGCGAATCCACCTTGGCCAGCCAAGGGCAGGCCGCGGACACCGCGCGCCGGGCCGAGGCCGCGACCCACCCGCTGGTGCAGGCGATCCTGGACGCCTTTCCCGGCGCGAAGATCGCGAGCGTCACGGACAGCCGGGCCGACGTGTACGGGCTTGTGGACACGGCGCCCATGACGGAAGAGGGTGACGGGCGGGAGTTCGCGCCGCTCGACGCCGATGACGAGGATGTCGTGCCGCCGGACGCGGCCGATCCGACCTGATGGAGGAGGACGCATGAAGAACCTAGCCGGCCTGATGAAGCAGGCGAGCCAGATGCAGGCCAAGATGCAGGAGATGCAGGCCAAGATGGAGGCCATGGAGGTCGAAGGCAGCGCCGGCGCCGGCATGGTCAGCGTGACGCTGTCCGGCAAGGGCGCGCTGAAGCGGCTGAGGATCGACCCGAAGCTCGCCGACCCCAACGAGACCGAGATGCTGGAAGACCTGGTCGTGGCCGCCCACGCCGACGCCAAGCAGAAGGCCGAGGCGATGATGGCCGAGGAGATGCAGGCCGCGACCGGCGGGCTGCAGCTGCCGGAAGGCCTCAAGCTGCCGTTCTGACCCGATGGGCGGTCCCGAGGTCGAGCGGCTGATCGGCCTGCTGTCCCGTCTGCCGGGCCTGGGGCCGCGCAGCGCCCGCCGGGCGGCGTTGAGGATGCTGCAGCAGCCGGAGGCGCGGATGCTGCCGCTGGCCAGCGCGCTGTCCGACGCGGCGCGGGCGGTGCGGCCGTGCCGGGAGTGCGGCAACCTCGACAGCCGCGATCCCTGCGGCGTCTGCACGGACCCGCAGCGCGACCGCGGCTTGATCTGCGTCGTGGAGGGCGTGGGCGACCTCTGGGCGCTGGAGCGCGCGGCGGTGCACCGGGGCCTCTACCACGTGCTCGGCGGCACGCTTTCCGCGCTCGGCGGCACCGGGCCGGAGGACCTGAACGTGGCGCCCCTGCTGGCCCGGGTGGAGCAGGGCGACGTGGCCGAGGTCATCCTGGCGCTGGGCGCCACCGTGGACGGCGCCACCACCGCGCATTGGCTGACGGAGCGCCTGCACAAGCTGGACAGCCCGGCCCGCATCACCCGCGTCGGCCAGGGCGTGCCGATTGGCGGCGCGCTGGACGTGCTGGACGACGGCACTTTGGCGGCGGCGCTGCGCGGGCGGCGGGCGTTCTGATCGTGGACGCGCGAAGCCGCCATGTTTACCGGAACCGTGATGACCGTGTCCTGAAATAGACTGCTGCGCGCAACAGTCTAGAAAAGCCTCAGCATCCATCCGGGATCATGTCTTCGCCTGACATGGCGTTCGCAGCATGAGGCGGATGGACGCGAGGTGCAGGAACGCGAGCGCTCGTCGGTTCAGGCATCCCCAGTCCTTGGCAGGACGGCAAAGCCCTTTGCGGTGCCCGACCGCCCGACGACCTCCGTCTCGACCTGGCGCATGGTCCCGGCCAGCGCAGCCTGGTGCGGGCCTGCGTGGCCGCCGTCGGCGTAGAGCCTGAGCAGGAACGGATACGCCCCGAACAGCGTCGCCATCAGCAGCAGGCCACCGTCCCTGACCCAGCAGCCCAGGCCTCGGCTCCGCCCAGCATGGCGTTCATAATGCCCTACACGGTGTATTTTACTGTTGACAGCGTCAACCCGTTCCGTGACCTTGCAGCCAACAAGGCCAGAAGGCCGCAAGGCTCGAGCCTGGGCACCTGCAGGAGGAACGTCGATGCGCAAGGTTTCATCTCCGTCGGCGGCCGACCCGGCTTCGCGCCCGGCCGCACGCGCAGGCGGCGGCCTCATGGCGCGGGGCGGGGCCACCGTGGCCACGTCCATGTTCGCGCTCGCGCTGGGGCCGAGCGTGATCCTGCTGATGTCGTTCGGCATCTTCCTGCCCGCGCTTCGCCAGGAGTTCGGCTGGTCGGTTGCGTCGATCTCGCTGGGGGCGTCGATCATCTCCCTCATGATCATGCTGGTCTCGCCCGTGCAGGGCTACCTCGCGGACCGGATCGGCGCCCGCATCCTGGTGCTCGCGTCCCTGCCCGCCTTCGGGGCGGGCCTGATGCTCATGTATTTCCTGCCCCCGAGCATCGGGATGTTCTACCTGGCCTGCGTCCTGCTGCCCGTGCTGGGCCTCGGGCTGTGGCCGCTGTCATACATGAAGGCCGTGACGACCTGGTTCGACGGGCACCTCGGCCTGGCGCTCGGCATCACCAACGTGGGCCTCGGCATCGGATCGACGCTGCTGCCGTTCCTGCTCGGCGCCATGTTCCTGCACGCCGGCTGGCGCGTGGCCTATGTCGTGCTCGGCTTGGCGGTCGTGCTCCTGGTCTGGCCCGCGGCGGCCCTGTGGCTGCGGGAAGGCGGCGCGGCGCGGGATGGCGCGGCGGCGCCCGCGGCG
>CAHJXG010000173.1 GCA_903644035.1 Rhodospirillales bacterium | reverse complement strand
CTCGTAGCCCGCGCCGGGATCGGCCCGGCGGGCGACGTGGCCCAGGGCCAGGGTGCGCTCCGCCAGCGTCTCGAACATGATCGCGCCGGGATGGCCAGAGCGGGCGATGGCGTCCACCACCGACCCCGGCGCGTCCGTCCGGTCACCGGAGAACCCGGCGCCGCACCCCATCAGGAAAGGGCCTGCCTCCATGCCGATGCTCACTCCTTGCCGGTGCAGGGCACCATGGTCCCGCCTGTCATAGCACCCGCGAGAGGAAGTCCTGCGTGCGCCGCTGCTGCGGGGCCGACAGGACGCTGCGGGGCGGCCTGCGCTCCACCATTTGGCCCGTCTCCATTCTCATTGGGGGTCCCTTCAGGTTGGTCGTCAAGCGCGGCGCCGGTGGCTCCCATGCGCCGGGCGCCCCAGGCCCAGGCTGCCGCGGAGCGTGCCGTCGCCGGCGTACTCCGTCTGGAACAGCCCGCGCCGCTGCAACTCGGGGACCAGCCACTCGAACGCCTCGATGGCCGGGTCCGGCATGAAGGCGGGCATGATGTTGAACCCGTCGCAGCCGCCGGCGGTGAACCAGTCCTCCATGGTGTCGGCGACGTCGGACGGCGTGCCGACGGCGACGTTGTGGCCCGACGCGCCGGCCATGACCTGATACAGCCTGCGGATCGTCATGCCCTCCTGCCGACCCATCCGGGCCAGCTTCTCATGCGCGCTCTTGACCGCGTTGTGGGCGTCGAGCGCGGGCGGCAGCGGGCCGTCGAGGTCGTGCCTGGACAGGTCGCCGAAGGTGTCGGTCAGCATCGGCAGGCCCAGCCGTTCATGCACCAGGCCCTGCAGCTGCTCGAACCGGTCCTGCGCCTCCTGCCGGGTGCGGCCCATGACGGGGAGAATGCCGGGCATCACCAGCATGGAGCCGGGCGCGCGGCCCGCCGCCTCCCCGTGCGCCTTGACGCTGCGGCAGAAGGCGACGGCGTCGTCACGCGACGTCTGCGCGGTGTAGATGAGGTCGGCGATGCGGGCGCCGAGGCCCTGGCCGGGGCCGGAGGAGCCGGCCTGCGCGATCACGGGGTAGCCCTGGACCGGCCGCGCCACGTTGAGCGGGCCTTTGACCGAGAAGCTCTCGCCCTTGTGGTTCAGCGTGTGCAGCCGGGCCGGGTCGAAGTAGCGCCCGCTCGCCTTGTCGCGGATGAAGGCGTCGTCCTCCCAGCTGTCCCACAGGCCGAACACGACATCGACGAACTCCTCCGCCCGGCGGTAGCGCAGCCCGTGCTCCATGTGCGCGTCGCGGCCGAAGTTGCGGGCCTCCTGCTCGCTCCAGGAGGTGACGACGTTCCAGCCGACCCGGCCCTCGCTGATGTGGTCGAGCGAGGCGAACTTGCGGGCGATGTGGTAGGGCTCGTTGTAGGTGGTGGACACGCTGGCGAGGAAGCCGATCCGCCCGGTCACGGCGGCGAGCGCGCCGATCAGCGTCAGCGGCTCGTACACGTCGATGCGGGCGTTGTAGCTCAGCTCGTCCTCGTCGCGGGCGGAGTGGCGCACGGCGATGCCGTCGGCCCAGAACATGAAGTGGATGCAGGCCCGCTCCGCCGCCTGCGCCATGCGCTTCCACAGCCGGATGTCGAGCGCCGCGTCCACCCGGGCCTCCGGCATCCGCCAGCCCGCGGCATGGGCGCCGTTCGCCACGATGTTCAGCCCGAGCTTCATCTGCCGCTGCACGGCCGCACCCCTCCCGTCCGCTGCGCCGCGTCATCCTGCGGGGGGTGCTGGCCCGCGTCAAACCGTTGGCGCGGAGGCGCGCCGCCGGCTCACGTAGGGCGGCAGGCCCAGGTTCTCGCGCAGCGTCGCACCCTCGTACTCCGTGCGGAACCGCCCGCGGCGCTGCAGTTCCGGCACGACCATCGCCACGAAGTCGTCGATCCCATGGGGCAGGTGGGTGGGGGTGATGTTGAAGCCGTCAGCCGCGCCCTCATCCATCCAGCCCTCCATCGTGTCCGCCACTTGGGCGGCCGTGCCGACGACGCGGAAGCCCTCGCCGATGGCGTATTCGCTGTACATCTGCCGGATCGACAGCTTCTCGCGCAGGGAGCGTTCATACCAGCTGTACGCGAGGCTGCGGACCCTGGCGCCGACCGGCTCCGGCACCGGGCCGTCGAGGTCATGGCCCGACAGATCGCCCATCAGGCCGTAGATGCGGGACAGGCCGACCAGCGGGTCGATCAGCGCCTGAAGCTGGTCGAGCTTCGCCTGCGCCTCCGCCGCCGTCCGGCCGACGATGGGCACCAGGGCCGGCATGATCCGCAGCTGGTCGGGGTCGCGGCCATAGCGGGCCATGCGGCCCTTCACCGAGGCGTAGTAGGCCTGGGCGCCCGCGAAGTCGTTGATCGACGAGTACACCACGTCCGCGTCCGCGGCGGCAATCTCCTGCCCCATCGGATTGCCGCCCGCCTGCACCAGGAGCGGGCGGCCCTGCGGCGTCGGGCGGACGCTCAGCGGGCCGCGGACGGCGAAGTGCTTGCCCCGGTGATGGAGCGTGTGCAGCTTCGAGGGATCGTAGAACTGGCCGGTGGCCTTGTCTTGGACGAAGGCGTCCGGCTCCCAGCTGTCCCACAGCCCGGCGACGACATCGACGAACTCCCGCGCGCGCTCATAGCGCGTGTCGTAGTCGAGGTGGGTGTCGCGGCTGAAGTTCCATGCCTCCTGCTCGGACCAGGAGGTGACGATGTTCCACCCGGCGCGGCCACCGCTGATGTGGTCCAGCGAGGCGAACTTGCGGGCGATGTGATACGGCTCGTTGTAGGTGGTGGAGGCCGTGCACACGAGGCCGATATGCCGGGTCATCGGCGCCAGGGCAGCAAGCAGGGTCAGCGGCTCCAGCTCCACGTTGCGGTTGGAGTGGCTCAGCGAACCCGGCGGCTCGTCGTTGGCGCGCACGCCGATCCCGTCGGCGAAGAACACCATGTCGAAGCGGCCCCGCTCGGCCGCCTGGGCGCAGCGCAGGAAATGCGCGTAGTCCGACGATCCGCCCGACGGCACCTCCGGGTGCCGCCAGGCCGCGTCGTGGTAGCCGAGGTAGCGCATCGAGAGGCCGAGCCTCATCTGCCGTCGCGTCAACGTCTGCTTTCCTTTTCCGGTCGGCCCTGCGGCAGGAGCCTAGGCCGACCCCGGGCGGGATGCCACGGGCTCCCTCTGCGCCGCGGGCCTGAATTGTGCCGCGCCATGGGCGCTGCTAGCCTCGCCGTACCAGCGGCAGGCGGCGCAAAGGCCAGGGTCGTCCCGCCGAGTGGCCGGGCGACCGAGCTGCCCTTCGCCGCGTTCGAGCGGTCTGGCCTCACCGTTCGACGCTCAATTCTCTAAGGACGTTGCCGATGCCCAACGCGCTCTTTGACCTGACGGGCCAGACGGCCCTCGTGACCGGCTCCTCCCGCGGCCTCGGACGGGCCATGGCGGAGGGACTGGCCGATGCGGGCGCCTCCGTCGTGCTGAACGGCGCCGATCCGGGCCGGCTCGCCGCCGCCGCGGGCGAGATGCGCGGCCAGGGCCGGACCGTGCACGAGGCCTGCTTCGACGTGACCGACGAGGCCGCGGCCGTCGCCGCATTCGAGCGGCTGGACGGGGAGGGGGTCGCGGTCGATATCCTGGTGAACAACGCCGGCATCCAGTTCCGCAAGCCCATGATCGAGCTGGACACCGCGGATTGGCGCCGGGTCATCGAGACCAACCTGACGAGCGCCTTCGTCATCGGGCGGGAGGCGGCGCGACGCATGATCCCGCGCGGGCGCGGCAAGATCGTCAACATCGGCTCGCTCACCAGCGAGCTGGCCCGCGCGACGGTCGCGCCCTACACGGTGGCGAAGGGCGGCATCAAGATGCTGACCCGCGCCATGGCGGCGGAATGGGCGCAGCACGGCATCCAGGCCAACGCCATCGGACCCGGCTACATGCTGACGGACATGAACCAGGCCCTGGTGGACGACCCGGCCTTCGACGCCTGGGTCAAGGCCCGCACGCCGTCCCGACGCTGGGGCAAGCCGGAGGAGCTGATCGGCGCCGCCGTGTTCCTCGCCTCGGCTGCGTCGGACTACGTCAACGGGCAGATCATCTACGTGGATGGCGGGATGCTCGCCGTGCTTTGAGCGGGCGCCGTGCCTTGAC
>CAHJXG010000172.1 GCA_903644035.1 Rhodospirillales bacterium | reverse complement strand
ACACCATCGGGCGGTTGCCGGCGATGAAGATGACCGAGCCGTACTCGCCGACCGCGCGCGCGAAGCCCAGTGCCGCGCCGGTCGCCACCGCGGGCAGCAAGGGCGGCAGGACCACGAGGCGGAACGCCTGCCAGGGCGACGCGCCCAGGATCACCGCGGCCTCGTCGGCCGCCGGGTCAAGGCTTGCGAGCACGGGCTGCACCGCGCGCACGACGAAGGGCAGGGCGACGAACAGCAGCGCCACCCCGATCCCCAGCGGCGTGAACGCGACGGTGACGCCCAGGGGCGCCAGCAGCCGGCCCATCCAGCCCTCCGGCACATACAGCGTGGTCAGCGCGATGCCCGCGACCGCGGTGGGCAGCGCCAGCGGCAGGTCGATCGCCGCGTCCAGCACGCGGCGGCCGGGGAAGCGGTAGCGCTCCAGTACCCAGGCGAGCAGCAGGCCCGCGGGCACGCTGACCAGGGCAGCACCGGCGGAGACGCCGAAGCTGACCCGGAAGGCGCTGAGGGTGCGCGGGTCGGCGAACAGCGCCCAGGCCCGGCCCGGCTCCGCCATGGCGGCCCTCGCCAGCAGGCCCGCGAGCGGCAGCAGGACGAACAGCCCGAGATAGGCCCAGGTGATGCTCACGGTCAGGCCGAAGCCGGGCAGGACCCGCCGCCGCACGACGCTACTGGCCGGGCTTGTAGATCTGGTCGAACACGCCGCCGTCGCCGAAGTGCTCGCGCTGCACGTCGGGCCAGTTCCCCAGGGTCTCGGCGAGGGTGAAGGTCGCGACGTTCGGGAACTGCCCGGCATGGCGCGCCAGCACGGCCGGGTCGGTCGGGCGGTAGAAGTGGCGGGCGGCGATGTCCTGCGCCTCCGGCGTCCACAGGAAGCGCAGGTAGGCCTCGGCCAGCGCCCGGGTGCCGTGGCGGTCCGCGACCTTGTCCACGACGGCCACCACCGGCTCCGCCACGATGCTGAGCGACGGCACGACGATCTCCAGCCGGTCGCGGCCCATCTGGTTCACCGCGAGGTTGGCGTCGTCCTCCCAGGCCAGCAGCACGTCGCCCTGGTTGCGCTGCGCGAAAGTGATGGTGCTGCCGCGCGCGCCGGTGTCCAGCACGGGCACGTGCTTGAACAGCTCCGCCACAAAGGCCCGGGCGCGGTCCCGGTCGCCGTTGTTCGCGCGCAGCGCCCAGCCCCAGGCCGCCAGGTAGTTCCAGCGCGCGCCGCCGGAGGTCTTGGGGTTGGGCGTGATCACGCTGACGCCCGGACGCACCAGGTCGGCCCAGTCGCGAATGTTCTTGGGATTGCCCTTGCGCACCACGAACAGGATGGTGGAGGTGTAGGGCACCGACCCGTTCGGCAGCCGGCCGCGCCAGCCCGGCGCGATCAGCCCGGCGCGCTCGCTGATGGCGTCGATGTCCGGCTGCAGCGCCAGCGTCACCACGTCCGCCTCTAGCCCGTCGATCACCGCCCGCGCCTGCGCGCCCGACCCGCCGTGGCTGGCGCGGATCTGCACCGCCTGCCCGGTCTGCGCCTGCCATGCCCGCGCAAAGGCTGGGTTGATGGCGGCATACAGCTCCCGCGTCGGGTCATACGACACGTTCAATAAAGACAAGGACGCAGGCTGGGCCTGCGCCAACACGCCAGGCAGGGAGGTGGCAAGCAGGCCGCCCAGGGCGGCGCGGCGGCGGATGTGCATGGGCAGGGTTCTCCGTGCAGTGGTTCAGTCGGCGCCGTTCGCACGGGGCACAAGCCCCGGCAGGGCGGCGAAGTCGGCGACAAAAGCGGCCAAGCGCTCGGCGGAACTGCCGACCGTGGCGGCGGCGGTGCTGATGACCAGGTCCGGCGCGTGCGGCGGCTCATACGGCGCGTCCACGCCGGTGAAGCCGGACAGCCGGCCGGCGCGCGCGGCGGCATACAGGCCCTTGGGGTCGCGTGCCTCACACACTGCGCGGTCCGCCTCCACGTAAACCTCATGAAACCCTTCGGCCACGACCTGCCGGGCCATCGCGCGGTCATCCGCGCGGGGTGAGATCAGTGCCACTAGCACCACTTGGCCCGAATCAGCCAGCAGGCGGGCGACAACGGCCGCGCGCCGGATGTTCTCGCGCCGGTCATCGGGGGAGAAGCCGAGGTCCGAGGACAGCCGCGCCCGCAGCGTGTCGCCGTCCAGCACCGAAACGTCGATGCCGCGCCGGAACAGCAGCGCCTCCGCCGTCCGCGCCACCGTGCTCTTGCCCGACCCCGGCAGGCCCGTCATCCAGAACACGCCGCTGCGGTGCCGCTTCGCCTGCGCCCGCTCCCAGGCGGACACGGCGCTGTCCACCGGGAACACGGACCGGCCGCTGGTGGCGAGCGGCGCCGGGCCGATCAGCGGCGCGCCGCCGACAATGCGCCCGTGCAGGTCCACCAGCACCCCGCGCCCGCCGAGCGATCCCGGCTCGAACGGGTCGAACGGGATGCTCTCGCTGGCGGCCAGCACCACGTCGGCGAAGCCTTCGGGCGGCACATGGTCGGCTGGCTGGTCCGTCAGGTCGTCCATGCTGACCACGGAGGTGATCGCCGCGACGGTGACGGCATACTCGGCCGTGGCCAGGCGCAGGCGGAACGACTCGCCCGCGCGCAGCGGCTCCTGCCGCAGCCAGAACAGCCGCGCCCGCAGCCGCGCCGCGCGGGACGGTGGATGCGCGCCGGCATGGAGCAGGTCACCGCGCTCCACCACCACGTCCGGCGCCAGGGTCAAGGCGATGGACTGCCCGGCCTCGGCCTCCGTGCCGCCGCTGGGCCATCCCTCCAGGGTGGCGACCTTGGCCACCGCGCCCTGGGTGCCGATCACCAGCGTGTCGCCCACCGCGACCCGTCCGCTCTCGATCCGGCCCACCACGATCCGCTTGCTATCGAACCGGTAGACGTCCTGCACCGGCAGCCGCAGCGGCCGCTCGGCGCGCGACCCCAGCGGCGGCACCACGGACAGCGCCTCCGTCAGGGTCGGCCCGCGATACCATCCCGTCCGGCCCGAGCGCGTCGTCACGTTGTCGCCGTGCCGCGCGGAGGCGGGGATCACGGCAGCCGGGCTCAGCTCCAACTGCTCCAGCAGCGCCGTGATGGCGCGGGTGGCCGACGCGACCCGGCCAGCGTCGAAGTCCAGCAGGTCCGCCTTGTTGAGCAGCACGACCACATGGCGCACGCCGATCAGGCGCAGCAGCACGGCATGGCGCCGGGTCTGCTCCTGCGCGCCTTCCGCCACGTCCACCACCAGCACCGCCGCCGCAGCGCCCGCGGCGCCCGTCACCATGTTGCGCAGGAACTGCCGGTGGCCCGGCGCATCCACGATCACGAAGGGCCGCCCGTCCAGCACGAAGGGCAGGCGCGTGCTGTCGATGGTGACGCCCTGGTCCCGCTCGGCCTGCAGGCTGTCCAGCAGGAACGACCACTCGATCTTGAGGCCCCGGCGCTCGCTGGATGCCAGGGCCGCGTCCATGCGTCCGTCCGGCAGGTTGCCGGTGTCGTGCAGCAGGCGGCCGATCAGGGTGCTCTTGCCGTGGTCCACGTGGCCGACGATGACGATGCGGGTCGCAAGCTCGTTCTCCGTCGCGACGGTGTCGTTCGCCGGCTGGGCCGGGACGTGCAGGGCGGCGCTTGTCATAGGTACCCTGCGACGCGCAGCCGCTCGAACGCGTCCTCGGTTTCGTTGTCCATGGCGCGCCCGGCCCGTTCCGCCTCGCGCGTGCCGCGAAGCTCCGCCAGGATCTCCGGGATCGTCTTGGCCTGGCTTGGAACCGGCGCGGTGATGTCCTGGTCGCCGAGCGATCGGTAGCGCTGGCCGTTCCGGGCGAAGTAAAGGTCCACGACCGGGATGCCCTCGCGCTCGATGTAGCGCCACACGTCCAGCTCGCGCCAGGCGAGCAAGGGATGGACGCGCACGTGGGCGCCGGCCTCCACGGGCGTCGCGAACTGGTCCCAGAACTCGGGCGGCTGGTTGCGCACGTCCCAGCGGTGGCTGGCGCCACGGGGGCTGAACACGCGCTCCTTGGCGCGCATCGCCTGCTCGTCCCGGCGGATGCCGGCGACGACGCCCGCCAGGCGGTCCCGTTCGATCACCGACGCAAGCCCGGCGGTCTTGCGCGCGGCGGACCGGGCGGCGGGCGGCAGCGTCGGGTCGATCTCCTCCACCGGCGGGCAGGTGCCGATGCGGAGGTCGAGGCCCCACTCCGCGGCGTAACGGTCGCGGAAGGCATACATCTCGGGAAACTTCCTGCCGGTATCCACGTGATACACCGCCACCGGCACCCGGCCGAGGAACGCCTTGCGCGCCAGCCACAGCAGCACGTTGCTGTCCTTGCCGAGCGACCACAGCAGGCCAAGCGGCCGCAGCCGATGGTAGGCCTCGCGCAGGACGAAGATGCTCTGCGCTTCCAACTGGTCGAGGTCGGTCATCATTGTCTCTCAATCGGGCGGTGGATGCCGCACTCGGTCTTGCCAGTGGCCGCCCAGCGACCGCTGCGCGGGTCCGCGCCGGGCTGGATGGGCCGGGTGCAGGGGGCGCAGCCGATGGAGGCGAAGCCCCGGGCCGTGAGGGGATGGCGGGGCAGCGCGCGCCGGACGAACTCCGCCTCGATCATCGCTGCATCCCAATGGGCGAGCGGGTTGACCTTCGTGCGTCCGCCCACCGTTTCAACGACGGGCATCGCGGCGCGCGTCGCGGCCTGTGCCTGCTTGCGCCCCGTGACCCAGGCGGCGAAGGGCTGCAGCGCCCGCTCGAGCGGCTCCACCTTGCGAAGGGCGCAGCAGGCATCGGGGTCGAAGGCGTGCAGGATGCCGTCCGGGTCCCGAGCGGCCAGGGCGGGGGATGATGGCCGGACGTCGCGGACATCCAGGAGGCCGAGCGTGGCCGTCAGCCTCTGCCGGTAGTCCAGGGTTTCCGGAGCGTGCTGGCCGGTTTCGAGGAACAGGACCGGCACGGACCGGTCGATGTCGGCCACCAGGGCGAGCAGGACGGCCGACTCCGCGCCGAAGGAGGACACGACGGCGACGCGCCCCTTGAAGCCATCGAGGGACCAGCGGAGCGCGAGCTTGCCCTCATCGATTGCGGGACCCGGGGTATGGGGCGAGACAACTGCCACCACGTCCGGACGTGGTGGCGTGCTTTGGATTGTCGATGACATGCGTCGTATCCGCAGAGTTTTACGAGCAAGGCATCGCCCGCCGCATTCCATCATTGCGCGCAAACGCGAGCACCGAAAGTGCTGCCGATCCGAAGATGGCACTTTGCAAGCAGTAGCTGTTGACTGCCTGCCGTGCAGAGGATGCCTTTCCGTTCGGCGGCTGTCCAGAGGATGCCAATCTATTCGCAAGTAACCCTTTCCATCCTGGCGCCAATTGTCTTGACTTGCCGCGGAGAAAACACGCCTGTTTCGCTCCGCTGTGATCCGCCGTTCAGGGAAGCCTGCCATGAACCTCGTGACCGAGGCTGCGATCAGGGAACATGCCGCGCTTTCGACGCGGCGGCGTGTCGGCCGGCGGCACCAAAGCGCCAGCAAGGTGGTCGCCATCATCGGCGCCGGCTTCTCGGGTACCATGGCCGCGATCCACCTGCGGCACGCGCTGCCGCCTGACCACGCCGTCGTCCTGTTCGACCGCACCGGCCGGTTCGCCCGGGGGCCGGCCTATGCCGCCAGCGACGCGCCGCATCTGCTGAACGTGCGCTCCGTCAACATGAGCGCCCTGCCGGACGACCCCGGCCATTTCGAGCGGTGGCTGGGCAGCCTGGCCGCGCCCGCGCCCGGCGAGACCCAGGTGACGGAGGCCGGCACCTTCGCGAGCCGGCGCCTGTACGGCCGCTACCTGCGCGCCCTGCTGTACGAGGAGATGACCTTGTCGGGTGGGCGCGTGCGCCTGTGCTCGGACGACGTGCTTGGCCTCGCGCCCGCCGAGGGCGGATGGCGGGTCGCCTGCGCCAGCGGGCGCGAGGTCGTCGCCGCCGCGGTCGTCATCGCCAACGGCAACCTGCCGTCGAGCCGGCCCTGCGACGGCATCGTGTTCCACGACCCCTGGGCCGCCGGGGCGACATCTGGGCTGCGGCCGGGCGAGCCTGTGCTGATCGTGGGCACCGGGCTGACGATGGTCGATCTCGCGCTCGCGATGCACGGCCACGGCTTCCAGGGCCCGATCATCGCGCTGTCCCGGCGCGGCCTGGTGCCGCAGCTTCACGCGGCGCCGGGCCCGGCGCCAGATCGGAAGAGCACACGTCTGAACTCCAGTCACTAGCTT
>CAHJXG010000171.1 GCA_903644035.1 Rhodospirillales bacterium | reverse complement strand
TGGGCCGTGCAGTCCCCGCGCGGTGCCGGCACCGTCTGCCTCACCGCCGACGGCGTGGCGCTGCGGGCGGGGGGGGAGGTGGACGGGCGGCGCGGCAGCTTCACCGCGTCGAGCGTCAGCTACGGCCCGCAGCGCGACGAGCTGTTCCGCGTGCCGGCCGACTACATGCAGTTCAGCCTGCCCAAGATCGGGCGGGCCAAGTGATCCGGGGCATCCTGCCGGCGCTGCTGGCCGCCCTGGCCGTCCCGCCGGCCCTGGCGCAGGCCGACCGGCCCGCGACGCTGCCGACCCGCGACGTCGACGTGACCTACCAGGCCGGGCAGGGCGACCGGACCGTGTCGCAGCGCTCCCGCTGGTCGGCGGCCGAGCGGAAGATGCGGCTCGATACGCCGACGCCGGGAGTCTATGCCATCGTGGACTACGCGGCGGGCACCTTGGCGATGGTCAGCGAGCGGAGCCGTGGCGTCCTGGACCTGCCGGTGCCGGCGGGCGGGCTGCCCGGCCAGGCCGCCCCGGGCGCCTTCACCCGGCGCGGCAGCAGCCAGGTGGCGGGCCTGCCCTGCACCGAGTGGGAGACGCGGGACCTGCAAGGCCAGGCGACCCTCACCTGCTTCACCGAGGACGGCGTGCTGCTGGAGGCGCGGCACGGCGCCCAGGTGCTCGTCCAGGCGACGCGGGTCGCCTATGGCGCGCTGGACGCCTCCGCCTTCGCGGTGCCGTCGTCCTACACGCACGGGACGCCGCAAGCCGCACCTCCCGGGAGCAGCCGATGACCACGGCCCGGCCGCATCTGCATCCCATCGCCGAGTGGGCGCCCTGGACCGACCGCCGCGGGCGGCTGCACCCGCTGCGCGCGGTGGTGTTCACGCTGCTGCTGCTGCCGGCGGCGTGGCTCGCGGCGCGCTCGGCGCTGGATATGCTCGGTGCGCGTCCGCTTCATGCGGCGATCCACGTCACGGGCTACTGGGCGGCCTGGATCTTCATGGCGTCGCTGGTCGTGTCGCCGGCCAAGGCGCTGCTCGCCGCCCCGAACATCGTCGTCGTGCGGCGGATGATCGGCGTCGCCGCGGCGTGCTACGCCGGCCTGCACCTTCTGCTCTACGTCACCGACCAGAACTGGCGACTCCTCGTGGTCGCGACCGAGATCGCGGTGCGCGCCTACCTGACCATCGGCTTCGTGGCGCTGCTGGGGCTGGCGGCGCTGGCCGTGACCTCCACCGATGGCTGGGTCAAGCGGCTGGGCCGGAACTGGAAGCGGCTTCACAAGCTCGCCTACGGGTTCGCGGTGCTGGCGCTCATCCACTTCTTCCTGCAGTCGAAGGCCGACGTGTCGCAGGCGACGGTGGCGGCCGGCGTGTTCGCCTGGGCGATGACCTGGCGGCTGCTGCCGGCGGGGCGGGACCGTGGGCCGGTGCCGCTGCTGGGCCTAGCCGTCGCGGCGACCGCGGCGGCCACGCTGTTCGAGTGGGCCTGGTACCGCTTCGGCACCCATGTCGATCCGCTCCGCGTGCTGCGCGGGGAGCTTGACGTGAGCTTCGGCCTGCGCCCGGCCGGGATGGTTCTGATGCTTGGGCTGCTGGCCGCCGGCGTCTCGGAGCTGCGCGGCCTGGCGCAGACGCGCTTCGGCGCCGGGCCGGGCTTCGCCATGCTGGTCTATGCGTTCGGCGTGCTGGCTGCCGACCTCACCGGGCTGAGCCTGGGCTGGTCGATGGAGGAGATCCTGCCGGAGGGCGCGTCGGTGACGGCGGTGATGCTCGCCTGGGTGCTGCTGTTCGCGCTGCTCGGCCTCGCGCGCCATCGCCTGCGCGGCATGTGGCAGCGTCATCTGCTCGACGCACTTTGGGTGGGCGCGGCGCTGATGCCCGTGCTGGCGATGGGCACCGAAAGCCGCGAGGTCGAGCTGTACGGGGCCGCCTCGCTGGTCGCCGGTGCCCTGCTGCTGGCCACCAGCCTGTGGACCGTCTCCCGCGGCGCCGCCGTGATGCTGGTCCCGCTTGCGGGGCTCGCGGCCTACCAGGCGTTCGGCCTGTTCTGATCAGGCCGTGAGCGCCCTTGCCGCCGCCATCACCTCGGCGGCGTGGCCCGGCACCTTGACCTTGCGCCAGATCCGGGCAATGCGGCCCTCGGCGTCCACCAGCACCGTGCTGCGGTCGATGCCCATGTAGGTCTTGCCGTACATCGACTTCTCGACCCACGCGCCGTAGGCCTCCACGACGCCGCCGGGGTCGGACGCCAGCGGGAAGCTCAGCGCGTATTTCTCGGCAAACCGCTCGATGGGCGTCATCGCGTCCTTGGACACGCCGATCACCTCCACCCCGATGCCGCCGAGTTCGGGCAGCGCCTCCTGGAAGGCCTGCGCCTCCTTGGTGCAGCCGGGCGTGTCGGCCTTGGGGTAGAAGTACAGCACGAATGGCCGCCCGGCCTGCCCGGCGAGGCTGACGGTGCGGCCGCCGCTGGCCGGCATCTCGAAGGGGGGCGCGGCATCGCCGGCGGCAAGGCTCATTCGGGGACTCCGACCAAGGTGGTGAAGGCTGTTCGCACATCCTGCGCCGCCGCGTCCAGGGCTGCACGAAGCTGCGGCAGCGTCAAGCCCGGCGTGCCGAGCTGCGGCCCCGCCACGCGCAGCAGCGCCTCCTCCGCGGCCGGCGGCAGGTCGTCGGCGCCGCGGCCCACGGTGATGCGGACCATGCTCTGCACCGTGCGCCACAGCCGGTCCGCCCGGATCAGCATGGCGGCCGTATCGGCCGGCAGCCGGCCCTCGTCCGCAAGATGCCGCAGGGCGGCCCGCGTCGCCTGGCAGCCCGGCCGCACGCCGTGGACGAGCTGCAGGGCCTGCGCGATGAACTCGACCTCGATGCCGCCGCCCGGCCGCATCTTCACGTCCCACGGCCCCGACGGCGGCAGCTCCCGCAGCAGGCGTCCGCGCATGGCGGCGGCGTCG
>CAHJXG010000170.1 GCA_903644035.1 Rhodospirillales bacterium | reverse complement strand
GAGCTTCACGGTGTCGCCCACCTTGAGCGTGCCGGAGTCCGGATGATCCTCCCCGGTGATCATGCGGAACAGCGTCGTCTTGCCGGCGCCGTTCGGGCCGATCACGCCGACGATGCCGCCGGGCGGCAGCTTGAAGTCCAGCTCGTCCATCAGCAGCCGGTTGCCGTAGACCTTGCGCACCTTCTCGGCCTCGATCACCAGGCCGCCCAGCCGCGGACCCGGTGGGATGACGATCTCCGCCACGCCCGACTGCATCTCCAGCGACTTCTGCTGCATCTCCTCGTATTTGGCGATGCGGGCGCGGCTCTTGGTCTGGCGCGCCCGCGGGCTGCTCTGAATCCACTCCTCCTCGGCGGCGAGCGCACGCTGGCGGGAGCTTTCCTCCTTCTCCTCCTGCTGCAGCCGCTTCAGCTTCTGCGCGAGCCAGGACGAGTAGTTGCCCTCGAACGGGTAGCCGCGCCCGCGCTCGATCTCCAGAATCCAGTTGGTCACGTTGTCGAGGAAGTAGCGGTCGTGGGTCACGATCATCACCGTGCCGGCGAAGTCGCGCAGGGTGCGCTCCAGCCAGGCGACGCTCTCCGCATCCAGATGGTTGGTCGGCTCGTCCAGCAGCAGCAGGTCCGGCTTCTCCAGCAGCAGCCGGCACAGCGCGACCCGGCGCCGCTCGCCGCCTGACAGCCGCGCCACGTTGGCGTCCGGCGGCGGGCAGCGCAGCGCGTCCAGCGCGATCTCGATGCGGCGGTCGAGGTCCCAGCCGTCCTCCGCGTCGATCTTCTCCTGCAGCTCCGACTGCTCGGCCAGCAGCGCCGTCATCTTGTCGTCGTCCATCGGCTCTGCGAACTCCTCGGAGATCGCGTTGAACCGCGCCAGCGCCGCGGTCAGCGGGCCGAAGGCCATGAGCACGTTCTCCGCCACGCTCTTGTCGTCGTCGAGCCTCGGCTCCTGCTCCAGATAGCCGACGCGCACGCCCTCCGCCGCCCAGGCCTCGCCGCCATACTCGGTCTCGATCCCCGCCATGATCTTGAGCAGGGTCGACTTGCCGGCGCCGTTCACCCCGAGGATGCCGATCTTCACGCCGGGCAGGAACGACAGGGTGATGCCCTTGAACACCTCCCGCCCGCCGGGGAAGTTCTTGGTCACGTCCTTCATGACATAGACATACTGGTAGCTGGCCATGGCGCAGGCTCCTGCAGGCGTTTCTCGACGTGTTTAGGGGCGTGGGGATCGGGGGACAAGCGGGTGCGCCCGGCAGGACTCGAACCTGCGACCAAGCCGTTATGAGCGGCCCGCTCTAACCAACTGAGCTACAGGCGCCCCTACGCAGTTTACCACGCTCCCGCTTCGGCCCTCAAGGCGGGCTTGCTGCATCGCGTTGGCAAGCCCCGGGCGCACCGCTATGGTCCCGCCGCCCCGAACCAACGATGGAACCGCACGATGGACATCTCCAAAATCCCGACCGGCAAGGACGCGCCGCACGACATCAACGTGGTGATCGAGATCCCGCAAGGCAGCCAGGTCAAGTATGAGATCGACAAGGACAGCGGCGCCGTCTTCGTGGACCGCTTCCTGTTCACGCCCATGGCCTACCCGGCCGCCTACGGCTTCATTCCCGGCACCCTCGCCGAGGACGGCGACCCGGCCGACGCCCTCGTGCTCGCCCCCGCCCCCATCGTGCCCGGCGCCGTCATCCGCTGCCGCCCCATCGGCATGCTGCAGATGGAGGACGAGAGCGGCCAGGACGAGAAGATCATCTGCGTCCCGCACGACAAGATCCACACGCAGTTCACCGAGGTCCACGCGGTCGAGGACCTGCCGGCCATCACCCGCGCAGCCATCGAGCACTTCTTCACCCGCTACAAGGACCTGGAGCCGGGCAAGTGGGTGAAGGTGACGGGCTGGGCCGGGCGGGAGGCGGCAGAGGAAGTCATCCGCAAGTCGATCACAGCCGCAAACGCTGCGCGTTTCGGCGAGGCCGCCAAGCCGTAGCCGCCGCCTACCCCCGCCTGAGGCGTCCAGCCCGGCGGGGATCGGTCCACCCGGCCAGGCGCGCCATGCGGCGCAGCCCCGCCCATTGCTGCTGGACATAGCTCCCGGTTGCCAACGCCTCCTCGGCCGACGGGTCCCCCGTGCGGACGTAGGCGCGGGCGAAATCGGCGGTGCCGAACAGCACGTCCCACCACGGCAGGATCGCGCCGTAGTTGGCGCTCTGCTGCCCCGCCGCCAGCACGCCGTGATGCGACCGGTGGAAGCGGGGCGACACCAGCAACCGCTCCCCCAGCCAGCCGAACGACAGCCTTGCGTTGGCGTGGGACAGGCTCTCCAGGAAGCGCAGTAGCAGCACCAGCAGCGGGAACTGCAGGGGCGGGATGCCGATCAGCAGCGCCACGGCGGTGAACCAGACGAAGCCGATCAGGTCATCCAGCAGGTGGTTGCGGTCGTCGGACCAGAACGTCATCTGCCGCTGCGCATGGTGCAGCGAGTGCAGCGCCCACCACCAGCCGAACCGATGGGACAGCCGGTGCCGCCAATACTCGGAGAAGTCCAGGATCACCGCATACAGGAAGAAGGTCAGGAGATGGTGGCCCAGCAGCGCCGGGATCAGCCGTTCCAGCGTCGGCGGAATCCAGCCATGGTCCGACATCCAGCCGTTCATCGCGACCTGAAGCTGGTAGAACAGCACGAACGTCACCAGCGGCAGCACGCCGACGCGGGACACCAGGGTGTAGAGCACATCCACCCAGACCGCCTTCTGGTCCGGCCAGTGCTCGACCGGGCGCCAACGCTCCAGCGGCAGGCAGATGGCGAAGGTCACCGCGACCTGCGCCATGCCGTAGCAGGCGAACAGCGCCCAGCCGAAGGCGATCTCCTCCCACTCCATCGCGCCCACGGCATAGAGCATCGGCAGCAGCAGGGTCTCGTGCAGCCAGCCGGCGGCCAGGCTGAACGGGTCCGTCACCGCGCGTCGCCCGTGAGGTGGATGCCGTGCGGCGACCGCCCGACCGCGAGCGAGTGCAGCGCGCCGGTCGCCGGGTCGAGCACGCCGACCTTCTGGATGAAGCGCTGGGTGATCCACAGCTTGCCGTCGGGCGCGAAGTCGATGCAGTCCGGCCCGCCCGGCACCCGGTAGCTGTGGATCAGGGCGAAGGTCGCGGCGTCCAGCGCCACCGTCGTGCCGTCCACCCGGTTGTTGACCCACAACGTCTTGCGGTCCGGCGACAGGAACAGCTGATGCGCCCCGCGCCCGGTATGGACGCGCTGATCGACATGGCCATCGACCGGGTCCACCACCGCGAAGTGGTCCGATCCCATGTTGGCCACCAGCAGCTTGCCGTTCAGCCAGATCACCCCGGCCGGCGTCGCGCCGACCTCGGCGATCCAGTTCACCGCCTGCCGCTTGATGTCGATGGCCGCCAGCCGGTCCGTGCCCTGCAGCGTCACGTAGGCCATGCTGCTGTCCGGCGCATAGGTCACGTGGCTCGGCATCGAGCTGAGCGGGAAGCGCTTGACCAGCGCCATGCTGGCGGCGTCGTAGAGATCGACCTGGTTGCGCGCGAGGCCGGTCACCGTCAGCCACTTGCCGTTCGGGCTGAAGGCCAGGTGGTAGGGGTCGGCCATCGGCACGCGGCGCCGGATGTCCCCGGTCCGCGGATCGAGGAACAGCATCTCGTTCGCGCCGGCATCGCCGACCAGCAGGTCAGCCCCATCCGGGCTGAGGGCCACATGATGCGGCTCCCGCAGCACCGGCACCCGGCGCAGCTCGGTCCCATGCGCCATGTCGAGCACGCTGAGCGTCGCGTCGCCCGAGTTCAGAACGATGGCAAGCCCGCTGCCCCGCGCCGGGCCGGGCAAGGCCGCAAGCAAGATGAACGTCAGAAGCAACCGCATCGAGGACTCCGTGCCGGCGTCGCCGGATGTGGGCGTGAGCGCAAGCTACCATGCCTGGCCCTGCCGAGGGGCGATTTCCGCGCCGGGCTGAGCCGCAATTCCTACGCAACCGCGGCATCCCCGACAAGACATAGATCGATACCGGTTCGAATTCTGCCTGCCGTTCACGCGGACTTTCCATCACGTGCGCTTGATCGTGAGAGCCATGAGAACGGCTTGCTATGCCGGCATTAATTCGCAAGGTTGCAGAGATGTCGGGTGCAGGTAGCAAGCAATTCAAGGTACTAGTCGTTGAGGACGAGTTCCTTGTCCGCCTGACACTGGTCGAGGCGCTGAGCGACGAGGGCTTTCAGGTCCTGGAGGCCGAAACGGGCGATGCCGCTCTGCCGATCCTGCAAGGCTACCAGGAAATCAGCCTGCTGCTGACCGACATCCAGCTGCCAGGGACCATCAATGGCCGCACCCTGGCGTTGAAGGCCCGCGAGCACCTGCCCAACCTGCCCATCATCTTCATGACAGGCGGCCCGAACGCGAATGAGGAAACGGACGGCTCCGCGCAGGATGTGTTCATCAGCAAGCCCTACACCCTGGCCAGCATCTGCAAAGCAGCGAAGCGCCTGACCAGCGTGGCCGCGGAGTAGCGTTTCGCCTCACCCGCCTTCCCTGGGCATCAGTGTTGGCAAGCCTCATGCGAACCGTCTCGGACGCATCGCAGATTGGTGCTCGGCTAGGTCAGCCCAGCCTGGCCGCCGGAAACGGCACGGCTTGCTCCAGCACCCGGGCGGCCCGCAGCACCAGGTCGTCCCGATAGAGCGGCGCCGCCAACTGCACGCTGCGCGGCAGCCCGGCCGCGCCCAGCCCGAGCGGCACGGTGATGGCCGGCTGCCGGGTCAGGTTGAACAGCGCGGTCCAGGGCGCCCAATCCCGCATCAGCGCCTGCAGCGGGTCAGCCGTGGGCGCGTCGGCCAGCATGGGCGGACCCGGCACCGTGGGACACAGCACGAGATCGAACCGGCGGTGGAACACAGCCATCCGGTGCGCGGCCTGAACCCTCATCGCCTCGATCTGCAGCATGGCCGTGGCGGACAGGCCCGCCTGCTCCGCCGCCACTTCCTGGATACCGGCGTCGAGCAGCCCGCGCTTCTCGGCCGGCAGCCCCTCGACCAGGGCCGCGAGCGCCACGCCCCACACCCGGCCAAAGGCGGCGGCCGCGTCCGGCAGGCCCGGGTCCTCATCCTCGATCTCGGCGCCTGCGTCGGCCAGGACCGCGGCGGCGTGCTCCACCGCGGCGATGCCGTCGGCGT
>CAHJXG010000169.1 GCA_903644035.1 Rhodospirillales bacterium | reverse complement strand
AGGCGGCCCGGCGGCGCGGGCGGCCGATGCGCCGACCGTGAGGACGCCGGTGAGCGTCGCGGTGCCGCCCGGCGCCTGCGACTGCCACGTCCACGTCTTCCCTGACCCGGCGAAGTTCCCGTTCTGGAGCGGACGCGGCTACTCGCCGCCGGTCGCCACCGCGGACGAGCTGCTCGCGCTGCAGGCGGCCCTGCACATGAACCACGTCGTGATCGTGACGCCGAGCGTCTACGGCACCGACAATGCGGCCACGCTGGACGGCATGCGGCAGCTGGGTCCGCAGCGGGCGCGCGGCGTCGCGGTCATCGACGACAGGACCAGCGCGTCGGAGCTGGACGCGATGGACCGCGCCGGGGTGCGCGGCATCCGCGTGAACCTGGAGACGGCGGGGATCGTCGATCCCGCCGCCTCGGCCAAGCGGCTGGAGGCTGCCGTGCAGCAGATCAAGGGGCGGCCCTGGCACCTGCAGATCTACACGAGGCCCTCGATCATCGAGGCGTTGAGGGCGCAGCTGGCGGCCGTGCCGGTCCCCCTGGTGTTCGACCATTTCGCCGGTGCGGACGCGGCGCAAGGCCCGCAGCAGGCCGGGTTCGGGACGGTGCTGGACCTGGTGAGGTCCGGCAAGGCGTACGTGAAGATCTCCGGCGCCTACCGGGCCTCGACCCAGGCGCCGGACTTTGCCGATGTCGCCCCGCTGGCGCGGGCCTTGATCGCCGCCAACCCGGACCGCCTGGTCTGGGGCAGCGACTGGCCACATCCGGACAGCACGCCGAAGCCGGGGCGCGCACCCACCGACCTGGCACCGGCGCAGCCGATCGACGACGGGCGGGTGCTGAACCTGCTCACGGACTGGGCGCCCGACGCGGCGGTCCGGCAGAAGATCCTGACGGACAACCCGAAGCGGCTTTACGGGTTCTGAAGGACAATTCCCCATCAGCGTCGGTTGCACCCGCGCCCCTGATCCCGGCGGGTATGTCTTCAGCCACGCGCTGGGACGACGACCGAGATGTGCTGGGTTGACGCGCTCAGCAGGGTGGCCGCGGCGCCTGGTGCCCTCACCCCGTTGACGATGACCGCGTCGACATACAGGTTGCGGTCCGTCGCAGCCGTGCCGTCATAGCGGTCGTTCAGGAACGACACGGCGACGTCATGGGTGCCGGCCACCAGGGCCTGGTCAAAGGCGAAGCTCTGCGTGGCGCCTTTGCCATGCAGCGCCGTCACGGTCTGCGCGCCGCCCAGCGCCTTGCCATCGACGGTGACGCTGAACTGCGCGTCGCCGAGATAGGCGTCCTCGGACAGCTGCAACACGAGCGGGCCTGCGGCAGCCGCGGCGGCGTGCGCCGTGCCGTTCGAGTAGAGGGCGGCGGGCGCTGCGGCCAGGGTTTTTCCGTTGAAGGTGACCGCGTCGACATACAGATTGCGGTCCGTCGTGGACGTGCCGCCATAGGCGTCGTTGATGAACTGAATGCCGATGTCATGCGCCCCGGCCCCCCAGGACCCGGTGAGCGTCACTGCTTGCGACTTGCCCTGGGCGTGCAGGGCGGTCACGGTCACGGTGCCGCCGACGGTCTGGCCGTCCACCGTGATGACCGCCTTCGCGTCACCCTGCCAGGCATCCTCAGACAACGACAGCTTGAGGGTGTCGGACCCGCTGCCGACGGGCGGCGGCGTGGGGGCGCCCGCTGCGATGTGCTTCGCCACCATCTGGCCGAAATCGGTCAGTCCGCTGCCGTTGACGAGCGTGTCGGTGCCCGCGTTCCAGGCCCAAGCGAAGGTGCCGTAGCCGCTGTCGTGGACCGCCTGGACGACCTGCAGGCCGTTGGCGTCATAGCTTGCAAGGCCGCTGGTGCTCGGCCCGTATTCGCCGATGACCACCGGCATGGTCCCATCGGCGCTCTTGACGCTCTGGGCGTTGGCGATCTGGTCCCGGAGACCCTTGGCGATGGTCGCTGCGTCCGTGCTCTGCTTGGTCACCCAGCCGTAGTAATGGGTGTCCCAAACGACGTTCTTCATGCCGGAGTAATAGGATGCATACTTCTGCGCCGCATCGTTCGTAAAGCCACCCCGCATCTCCATGAACACCATGGCATTGCTGCCGGCGCCGCGGATGGCATTGTAGATGGCCGCTTCCTGGGCCGGGATCGCCTTCAGGTCGGCAGTGTTGTCCGGCTCGTTGGCAGTACCGAACCAGACGTAGGGATTGTTCTGATACTTGCCGGCCAGCCCGGCATACCAGTTGGCCTCGTCGGCCAGGACTTGGCCGGAGGAGGTGTTCGGGTTGCCGCCGCTGGACGCATGGTCCTCAATCAGCATGACGACGCCTTTTGAGGTAAGACCCTGCACCAGGGCGTCGATAGCACCCTGGTCAGCGCCCGGCTTGGTCGCCAGCCGGACGGCGTTGATGCCGGGGAAGGTCTTCAAAATCGTGCTCGCGTCCACCTGGCCGAGGAAGATGTTGATCCCGCGCGCAACGAACTGATTGCCGCTGGGATCAATGATCTGGCCGTTTGCAACCGAGAACTGGGCCATTCTGCTCTCACCCGTATATGATTGTGATCAATAAAGTTTTGTAGACGTAACGTATATGCCGAATGGCTGCCAGCGCTTGAATGCACGCGGCGGTTGAGATTTGTCATACAATAAGCCGAGTAATAAGACAGCATTGTTGTCGCGCAACTGCCAGTAAGCACAACTCAGGTACTAGGATGTTTCCCGCTGAGAGGCCGGGCGGCATAGGAGGTCGGTTCCTCATCCTGCTCCGGGACGTCCACCGCGCCGTTCGAACCTGAACCAGGCTCGCCTGCGGCACCAGCCTGCCTCAGCACGGCAACGTGACGATGCTTCACTGAAGGAGTGACTGCGGCCTGCATGGCCGAGCCAGGAACAACTCGGGGTAGGCGCACCCTGATCCCGGCACCGCGCTGACCTGATCCCTTCGCTGTGCGATGGCAGCTCTCAGTCGTGACGTCACCGTACAGCCATAAGACCGCGCCCTGCGGCACCTCCGCCACCCGATTTGCAACAAAGCCTAACAAAGCCCCATGCTGGCGATCCTAACGGCAGCACAAGCCGGGCGCCTTCATCCGGG
>CAHJXG010000168.1 GCA_903644035.1 Rhodospirillales bacterium | reverse complement strand
CGCCCGCGACCTGCCTCGGGCCGCGCTGGTGGCGTTGGACGGCGCGGGGCGGATCGGCGGCCTGCGCGTGGCCTGGGCGGCGCTGTCGCGGCCATGGGAGCTTCCGGACCTGATCCGGCTCGGCGGCGATGCGGCCCGCGCGCGCCATGCACTCGTCACTCGCGTGCGGGAGATCGGTCAGCTATAGCCGCGGCATGGATGCATTGAAGCCTGCCCGGAACTATCCCATCATGTCGAACCCGCAGGCGCAGCCGCGCTACGTGGGCATCCCGACCTTCTTCCGCGCGCCGCACACCCAGGACCTGTCGGCGGTCGATATCGGCCTGATCGGCGTGCCGTTCGACGGCGGCGTCACCAACCGGCCCGGCGCCCGGCACGGCCCGCGCGAGGTGCGCAACCAGTCCAGCCTGCTGCGTCCCATCAACACCGCGACCGGCGCGCAGCCGTTCGGCGACCTGCGCATCCGCGACCTCGGCGATTGCTGGATCGAGGACCCCTATAGCCTGGCCGGCGCCCTCTCGGAGATCGAGGCGTTCTACCGCCAGGTCGTGGCCGCGGGCGTGACGCCGGTCACAGTCGGCGGCGACCACTCCATCGCCTGGCCGATCCTGCGCGCCGTCGCCGCCGGCGGCCCGGTCGGCATGATGCACATCGACGCCCACGGCGACACCGGCGACGACTACATGGGGTCGCGCATCCACCACGGCACGCCGTTCCGCCGGGCGGTGGAGGACGGGCTGCTCGATCCCACCCGCGTCATCCAGATCGGCCTGCGCGGCACCAGCACCGTGCCGGGCAGCCTGTGGGAGTTCAGCGACAGCAGCGGCATGAGGGTCATGCCGATGGACGAGCTGCACGACCGCGGCTGGCGCTGGGCGGTGGAGGAGGCGCGCCGGGTGGTGGGCGCCGGCCCCTGCTATCTGTCCTTCGACATCGACAGCCTCGACCCGGCCTGGGCGCCTGGCACCGGCACGCCGGAGGCGGGCGGCCTCAGCATGATCGAGGCGCAGCGCATCGTCCGCGGGCTGATGGGCCTCGACATCGTTGGGGCGGACGTGGTGGAGGTCTCGCCCCCGTTCGACGTTGGGGGGCTGACCGCGTTCCACGGCGCGTCGATGCTGTTCGAGATCCTGTGCGTGGCGGCCGCCGCGCGGGTGGCGCGCGGCGGGTAGTTAGCGCCCCGTTCAGTCCGCGGCGTCGGCCACCTGGGGCTTGTTCCGCGGCTTGTGCTTCAGCTCGACCATCTTCTCCTGCACGTGCCGGCTGAACACGTATTCGGCCGGGCGCTGCTTCGACAGGTCGATCTCCGGCGCCATCGGACCCGTGAGCTTCGGGCCGCGCAGCACGGTCGCCATGGTCTTGAGCGGCGACTTCACCGCGTCCATCACCGCCGTGCTCTCGTAGCCGGAGTGCACCATGCAGTCGGCGCACTTCTCGTAATTGCCGGTGCCGTACTTGTCCCAGTCCGTGCTGTCCATCAGCTCGGCGAACGTCTTGGCATAGCCCTCCCCGAGCAGGTAGCACGGGCGCTGCCAGCCGAACACGTTGCGGGTCGGCTTGCCCCAGGGCGAGCACTGGTAGGTCTCGTTGCCCGCGAGGAAGCTCATGAACAGCGGCGACTGGGTAAACTTCCAGTTCTTGCCGCGGCCATAGGTCAGGATGTCGCGGAACAGCTGCTTGGTCTTCTGCCGCGACAGGAAGTGCGCCTGGTCCGGCGCGCGCTCGTACGCATAGCCCGGCGAGGTCATGATCCCGTCCACGCCCATCGCCATCACGTCGTCGAAGAACTTCGCCACCCGCTCCGGCTCCGCGCCGTCGAACAGGGTGCAGTTGATGCTGACGCGGAAGCCGCGGCGCTTCGCCTCCCGGATGGCGGCCACCGCGCGGTCGTAGGTGCCGGCCTGGCTCACCGAGCGGTCGTGCACCTCCCGGTCGCCGTCCAGGTGCACGTCCCAGGAGAAGTCCGGATGGGGCGTGTACTGGTCCATCTTCTTCTCGAGCAGCAGCGCGTTGGTGCAGAGGTAGATGAACTTCTTGCGCGCCAGCAGGCCCTCCACGATCTGCGGCATCTCCTTGTGCAGCAGCGGCTCGCCGCCGGCGATGGAGACCACGGGCGCGCCGCACTCATCCGCCGCCCCCAGCGCGTCGGCCACCGAAAGGCGCTGGTTCAGGATCTCCGCGGGATAGTCGATCTTGCCGCAGCCGGCACATGCGAGGTTGCAGCGGAACAGCGGCTCCAGCATCAGCACGAGCGGATAGCGTTTGCGGCCCAGCACATGCTGCTTGACCACGTAGGCGCCCACGCGCGCAACCTGCCTCAACGGAACGGACATCGATTGACCCCCTCGGCCTAGCTCAACTCGGCCGGAAACTTGAACTTCACATCTTCCGCGGCGCCCGCCAGCGTGGAGACATCCACCTGGCGGAACCGCCGCAACCCATCCAGCACGCCCTGCACCAGCATCTCGGGCGCGCTGGCGCCGGCAGTCAGGCCCACGGACCCGATCCCGTCGAACCAGTCAGGCTCCAGCGCCGCGGCGTCGTCGATCAGGTAGCTCGGCTTGCCCAGTTCCTCCCCGATCTCCCGCAGGCGGTTGGAGTTCGAGCTGTTCTTCGATCCCACGACCAGGATCAGGTCCACCAGCTTCGCCAGGTCGTGCACGGCCTGCTGCCGGTTCTGCGTGGCATAGCAGATGTCGCGCACGTCGGGACCCACGATGGACGGGAACCGGCCCTGCAACGCGGAGATGATGCCGCGCGTGTCATCGACCGACAGCGTCGTCTGCGTGATGTAGGCCAGCCGCTCCGGGGAGCCGACCTCGAGCGTCGCGACGTCCGCGACCGTCTGCACCAGGTGCACCTTGCCGGGGATCTGCCCGATGGTGCCCTCGACCTCCGCGTGGCCGGCGTGCCCGACCAGCACGATCTCGCGCCCCTGCGCAGCGTAGCGCCGGCCCTCCGCATGGACCTTGGCCACCAAGGGGCAGGTCGCGTCGAACACCGGCAGGCGGCGCTCGGCGGCAAGCTCCTCGACCCGCTTCGCCACGCCGTGCGCGCTGAATACCGTCATCGAACCCGGCGGGATTTCATCGAGCTCGTCCACGAACACGGCACCCCGGGTGCGCAGATCCTCGACGACATGCCTGTTATGCACGATCTCGTGCCGGACGTAGATCGGCGGCCCGAACTTGGCCAGCGCCCGCTCCACAATCTCGATCGCGCGCTCCACACCGGCGCAAAAGCCTCTGGGCTGGGCCAAGACGACACGCATCATCCGCAGTTCTCTCCACAGCCGGACAGGCCTCACCGATCATATCGCATTCACCTGGGCGAACGGGTTGCTGCAAACCAGCGATGTGTCGGTTATGGCTCAGCGCCGTGGCTCAATTGCAACATATTCGCAGGATGAAGCAGGCGGCCTGGCGAGGAGGGGCCGGATTGGGGTAATGTCGCGCCGTGTTGCACGAACAAGACAATGTGCGCGGATGGGTGTTGCCCTGGGCACCAGGACACGGTTACAGCCGTCCCGGCCGGGCTGCACCACCAGGGGTGTCATGTCCGTGTCATAACTGCCGCACCCCGTCCGCAAATCGGCACCGTCCGGGTGACGGTGGCGAAACACTCTCTAATCCCACGGTTCCCGCGCTATAGAACCGCATCAACCCAGAAACCATCCAGCCGCGCGGAGCGTCCCGCGAGGGGAGTTGAGTGACCCAATGAACGCGAGCATCCCGCTCCCACCCCGTCCCGCAACCCCGGTGCTCGACCGCGTCCAGGTGCCGTCCGACCTGCGCAACTTCTCTGCCGACCAGCTTCGCCAGCTTGCCGACGAGCTGCGGGCGGAGACGGTCGAT
>CAHJXG010000167.1 GCA_903644035.1 Rhodospirillales bacterium | reverse complement strand
AGGCGCGGCCTGGGCGCAGCTCGGCGGCGGCTATTCCAGCCTGCCGGCCACGGTGACCGACACCCGGGTCGGCGACCTGCGCGGGCAGCTGCAGCAGTACCTGCCGGGCCTGCTGCCGCGCGGCCCTGGGCCGGCGTTCCTGGTCAGCGCCTCGCTCGGGGTTGACGCCGGCCTCACCGACAACGCGCTGCGGGTCGGGCAGCCGCGCCGGGCCGACGCGTTCACGGTGCTCAGCCCCGCCCTGCGGGTGTCCGGCGACACGTCGCGGCTGCGCGTCAACCTGAACTACGCCCCGGTCGCCAGCATCTATGCCCAGACCTCGGGCCAGACCCGGTTCGACCAGTTCGGCAACGGCGCGGCGCTTGCGACCCTCGTGCCGGAGGCCGTGTTCCTCGACCTGCGCGGCAGCGTCACGCAGCAGTCCCGCACCGGCGGCTATGGCCAGACCAGCGGCACCGTGGCGCTCAACCGCAACGACCAGATCCAGAGCACGTCGTTCAGCGTGACGCCCTACGCCGAGCATCGGTTCGGCGGCCTGGGCACGGCCCGGCTCGGCTACTCCTTCGCCCGCACCATCCAGAACGGCTACGGCCGTCAGGAGGCCGGCAGCACGCAGACGTTCCTGTTCAACGACGGCTTCGGCACTCCCGGCAACCTGACCACGCAGCGCGAGCGCGCGTCGTTCGTCACGGGGGAGAACCTGGGCCGGGTCAACGATGTCACGGTGCTGGAGGCCGTGCAGTACAGCGGCGTCGGCGCGTATCGCGGGGCGCATCGCAACCAGGTCACCAACGATGTCGGCTACGCCGTGACCCGCACCATCACCGCCCTGGCGGGCTTCGGCTACCAGGACCTGCGCTTCGACGGCGCGCCCGGCGTGCGCGTCCGCGAGCCGATCTGGAGCGCGGGCGTGCGGCTCGCGCCCAATCCGGACAGCTCGGTCACGATCACCTACGGGCGGCGCGACGGGTTCAACGCCGCCGCGGTGGACGGGTCCTATTCGCCGACCGCGCGCACCCGGGTGTTCCTGCGCTACACGACGGGGCTGACGACCGACGCGGAGGAGCAGCAGAACCTGCTGGCGACCACCAATGTCGGCCCGACGGGCCTGCTGACCGACAGCGTGACCGGGGCGCCGGTGTCGTCCAGCAGCGGCGCGTTCGGCACCCAGAATGGCCTCTACCGCCTGCGCCGCTTCTCGGTCACCGGGCTGCTGCTGCTGAACCGCGACAGCGTGAGCGTCAGCCTGCAGCAGGACGACCGCGCGAGCGTCAGCGCTGTGCCAGCCGGCCTCGGCGGCGCGGCGCAGGCGACGGGCAGCAACAGCGGCGTCGTCGGGACGCTCGCCTGGGAGCATGAGCTGTCGCCGGCCTTGTCCAGCTCGGCGTCGCTGTCCTACGGCGTCGATGACAACAGCCTGGCGGGCGCGGGATCGTCGGGGTCGCAGCGGACGGTGCAGACCAGCCTCGCGCTCAACTACACGTTCACGGAGACGCTGGCCGGCAGCGCGCGCTACCTGTTCACCGACCGCTCGGGCGGCGGGCGGACGGGGCCAGCGGTTGCGGGGCCGCCCGGCTCCGGCCAGCCGGGGCAGACGCTGACCGAGAACCTGCTGCTCGTTGGCCTGCGGAAAAGCTTCTAGGGCGCGCCGCCATGTACGAAACCTTCTACAACCTGTCCGCGATGCCGTTCCAGCTCACGCCGGACAGCCGCTTCTTCTTCGGCAGCACCGGCCACAGCAAGGCCATCGCCCACCTGAACTACGGCCTGGCGCAGAGCGAGGGCTTCATCGTCATCACCGGCGAGGTCGGCGCCGGCAAGACCACGCTGGTCGAGTGGCTGCGTTCCCAGATGGACCCGGCCGCCTTCACCATCGCCCGCGTCAACACGACGCAGGTGTCGGAGGCCGACCTGTTCCGCCTGGCGATGGCCGGCTTCGGCCTCACCGAGGAGCTGGGCAAGGCGGCCCTGCTGCAGCGGTTCCAGGACGTGCTGCGCGAGCACCAGGCGACCGGCCGCCGCTGCCTGCTGATCGTGGACGAGGCGCAGAGCCTGTCCTTTGCGGCGCTTGAGGAGCTGCGGATGCTGTCCAACCTCATGGTGGACGGGCGCACGTCGCTGCAGACGCTGCTGCTGGGCCAGCCGCAGTTCCGCCGCCTGCTGGCCAGCCCCGACCTCGACCAGCTCCGCCAGCGCGTGCTGACCTCCTACCACCTGGGGCCGCTCAGCGAGGCGGAGACCCGGGCCTACATCGAGCACCGCCTCCATGCCGTGGGCTGGGCCGGCGACCCGCACTGGGACGATGCGGCGTTCGAGGCGGTGTTCACCCATACCGGCGGCATCCCGCGCCGCATCAACCGCCTGTGCTCCCGCGTGCTGCTGTATGGCGTGCTGGAGGGGACGCACGACGTCACCGGCGACGTGGTGGACGCGACGGCCGCGGAACTGGCGAACGACCTGGAGGGGATCGAGGCGGCGCTGCTGCCGAACCCTGCGGACGGCCCGGCGGCGCGGCCGGGCGCTCCCCCGTCCCATGCCGACCTGCTGGGCCGCGTCGAGGCGCTGGAGCGGCAGATGGCCGTGCGCGAGCAGGTGTTCCGCCGGCTGACCCAGAT
>CAHJXG010000166.1 GCA_903644035.1 Rhodospirillales bacterium | reverse complement strand
CGCCTGCGCCGCCGCGCGCGCCGCCGGGTCGGGGTGGCGGGCGGCAGTGTCGAGTGCCCAGGCGGTGACGTAGGACAGCGCCCGCATCGCCTCCGTCTGCGCCTTCATGCCCATCAGCATCCGCCGCACGTCGGGGTGGCGGATGATCGGCACGCGGGCGCCGCCGTGCACCCCGGCCTCCGTCCCCTGCACCCGGTCGCGCGCGTAGGCCAGCGCCTGCTGCCAGGCGCGCTCGGCGACGCCGAGGCCCTCCAGCCCGACCTGGAAGCGCGCCGCGTTCATCATGACGAACATGTATTCGAGGCCGCGGTTGGGTTCGCCGACCAGCTCGCCGATGGCGCCGGTCCCGTCGCCATAGGCCAGCACCGCCGTCGGGCTGGCGTGGATGCCGAGCTTGCGCTCGATGGAGACGCAGCGGACGTCGTTGCGCGCCCCGAGCGACCCGTCCCCGTTGACCAGCATCTTGGGCACGACGAACAGGGAGATGCCCCGCACGCCCTCCGGCGCGTCCGGCAGGCGCGCGAGCACGAGGTGAATGATGTTCTCCGCCAGGTCGTGCTCGCCATAGGTGATGTAGATCTTCTGGCCATAGATCCGGTATTGCTCGCCGTCCGGCACCGCGCGGGTGCGCACCGCCGAGAGGTCCGACCCGGCCTGCGGCTCCGTCAGGTTCATCGTGCCGGTCCAAGCGCCCTCGACCAGCTTGCGCAGGTAGCGGTCCTTCTGCCCGGGCGTGCCGCACAAGTGCAGCGCCTCGATGGCGCCGCGGGTGAGCAGCGGGCACAGGCCGAACGCCATGTTCGCCGCGTGCCACATCTCCTCCACCGCGGCCGAGACGACGGCGGGCAGGCCCTGGCCGCCGAAATCGGGGTCGCAGGACAGGGCGTTCCAGCCGCCCTCGACATAGCGGGCATAGGCGTCGGCGAAGCCCTGCGGCGTCTGGACCGCGCCGTCCCGCCATTGCGCGCCCTGCTGGTCGCCGGGCTGGTTGAGCGGGGCCAGCACGTCGCGGGCGAACCTCGCCGCCTCGTCCAGCACGGCATCGACCAGCTCAGGCTCGACGCCCTCGCAGCCGGGCAGGGCGGCGATGCGGTCCAGGCCGATCAACTCGGTCAAGACGAACCGCATGTCGCGCAACGGGGCGTTGTAGGCCATGGCTTGGCTTCCTTTGGGCAGAAGTTCCGATCCCTGGACGATCATGTGCGCGGCCGCGTGCGAATTACAAACGCTTGGTTCGGACGCGCGGGTGCTGAACCCAAAGGTGCAGGGCAGGGTTCATGGCGGGTCCGGGATCGGGCGGCCCGACGGGGATCGGCTCGGTTCAGACGCATGAAACCGGCATTTCCAAGCTCAGCGTTTGCTCTTCTTATGAACAATAATGCCTATGCCCTGAATACTACTGTCTACCTAGAAAAACTTCGTTAACCAAATACGGTCTAGTCCCGCGCTGCCTCTCGTTTTGTTTCGATTTCATAGTCATTATGCCGTCAAGATATTTTGGGATGTGCGGCAATGGCGAACGCGAAATGGACGGCGGCGAACGGCTCTTGGTACGTCGGGGCAAACTGGTCCTCCGGATTGGTGCCCGGCGGCGCCGGCGCCTTGAACGACAGCGCGACGCTTGACGCGCCGGGCAACTACACCGTCGCGGTCGGCACGGTGGCGGCGACGTCAGTCGATACGGTGAACGTGAACGCGGCCGGGGCGACGCTCGGCGTCTCGACGGAGGGCCTCGCGGTCAGGACGGCGCTCAACCTGAACAGCGGCCGGCTGCTGCTGCAGGGCGCGCTCAAGGGCGGGACGCTCGTGATGAACGGCGGCGTGGTCATGCGCAACGACGACGCCGCCCTGGACGGCGTGCGCGTGCGGGGCACGCTGGACCTGTCCACGCCCTACAACTACGGCGCGCTGACGCTGCTGAACTACGGCCAGCTCACGCTTCTGAACAACACGAGCTTCGTCGCCCAGGACGGCACCTCGCCGGGCCTGATCCGGGTCGGCGGCTCGGCCCTCACCTTCGGCAACTCGGCGCAGTTCGACAACGCCACGATCGACTTCCTCGCGGGCTACCGCACGGCGAGCTACCTGAACCTGGGCACCGACCTGGACGGCGTGGGTGAGACCGTCACCTTCGGCAAGGGTGCCGTGCTCGACGTGGCGGCGAAGACGGAGGTCACGCTGGGCGGCAACGGCGTGCTGGTCAACGGCGGCGCGATCAACGTGGCGGGCACGCTGACCGTGGACATCCAGGCGAGCCTGGCCCAGGCCGTCCAGCCCGGCACCGTGACGCTGCAATCGGGCGGCACGCTGGCCTTCGCGGCGCAGACGGCATACGCCGGCACGGTCGCCTTCAAGGGGCCGGCCGCGCAGCTCGTGTTCCAAGGCGGCGGCGTCGCCAGCGCGACGCTGCAGGACTTCCAGGCGGGCGACAGCATCGACCTGCAAGGCCTGACCTATGGCGGCGACGTCGCCCTCAGCTTCCTGGGCGGCGCGCTCCAGGTCAGCCAGGGCGGCGTGCTGATGGGCCGCTTCCAGCTCACCGGCGGGCCGGCGTCCTACGGCGTTGACCAGTTCAGCCTCGCCGCCGACGACCTCGGCGGCACCGTGCTGCAAACGACGCACGTGCTGAACGCGCAGCCGGATTTCGATGCCGCGTATTACCTGGCGCACAACGCCGACGTCGCCGCCGTGGGCGTCGATCCGCTGCAGCATTACCTGACGTATGGGTGGAAGGAGGGCCGCGACCCCAACGCCTTCTTCAGCACGACGGCGTATCTCACGCAGAACCCGGACGTGGCCGCGGCAAAGGTCAACCCGCTGGAGCACTTCGAGTACTATGGCTGGCGGGAAGGGCGTGATCCCGGGCCGAACTTCAGCATCAGCAAGTACCTGGACGCCAATCCCGACGTGAAGGCGGCCGGCGTCGATGCGCTGCAGCAGTTCCTCACGGTCGGTCGCGCCCAGGGCCGTGTCGCCTTCGCGGTCACGCCGCCCACGCCGCCCACGCCGCCCGCGGCCGTGGCCGACCCGCTCGTGGACAAGGCGTGGTACCTGGCCCAGCACCCGGACGTCGCCGCGTCGGGCGAGGATGCCAGCGCCAACTACCACCGGGTCGGCTGGAAGCTCGGCTACAACCCGGACCAGTTCTTCGACACGACCTACTACCTCAAGGCCAATGCGGACGTCGCCGCCGCCGGGGTCGATCCGCTGGCGCATTTCGAGGCCTATGGCGTCGACGAGGGTCGCCAGCCGTCGCTCGCGTTCAGCGACGACAAGTATCTGGCGAACAACCCTGACGTGGCCGCGGCCAAGATGAACCCGCTGGTGCACTACCTGGCGTATGGCCGGGCCGAGGGGCGGATGACGTTCATCAATGAGCCGCAGGCGACGGGCGCCCCGGACCCGCTGGTGAACCGGGCGTACTACTACGCGCAGTTCGCGACCATCGTGCCGGCCGCCGCCGACGCCACCGCCAGCTACGACCAGGCGGGATGGCGCCGGGGCCTGAACCCCGATGCGTACTTCGACACCAAGTACTACCTCGCCCACAACGCGGATGTCCAAGCGGCGGGCGTCAACCCGTTGAAGCACTACGAGACCTTCGGCTGGAAGGAGGGGCGCGATCCCTCGGCCGCCTTCTCGACCGGCAAGTATCTGGCCGCCTACGCGGACGTGCAAGGCAGCGGGACCGATCCGCTGACGAACTTCGTCACGACGGGCCAGGCGCAGGGCCGGACCGCTTTCGCCGTCTGACGCCCTGGTCCATCGCCCCTTCGACCCGGCGCCGATTGCCGGGTCGAGGGGGAGCAGGCAAGCCGTTCCATACTCAAAACCGATCACTTCGGGGGGCGCCCGTGGTCTACCACTTTCATACCATCCTTGTTCTCGGCCATGTCCTGGCGCTGGCGTTGGGCCTTGGCAGCGCCTTTCTCGCGGATTGGATCGTGCTCAGGAGGCTGGCGTTCGGGGTGGTCAGCCAGAAGGCGGCCGGACAGCTGATCGAGTTGTCGCGGGCCGTCTGCGCCGGGCTGGTGCTGATCTGGATCACCGGGGCGCTCCTGGTAACCGACAACGCGCTGGCCGCGCCGGCATCGATCATGAACCAGAAGCTCTGGGCGAAACTGGCCATCGTCATGGTCCTGACGCTCAACGCGGTGCTGCTGCACAGCATCGTGATGCCCATGGTGCGGCGCCGGATTGGGCAGCCGCTGTTCGAGACGGCGTTCGATCGCCTCGCCATCGCCTCGACGCTGCTGGGCGCGGTCTCGGCGGTGTCCTGGATGTCTGCTGCTTATCTGGGTGTCGCGCGAGAGCTGAATGGGCAGTCCAACCTCGGGCCGATCCTCGTCAGCTACCTCGGCGCGTTGTTGCTGGTGTGGGCGGTGGCCGTGATCTTGATGTATGCGATGCAGGAGCGCCGGATCGGCTCGGAGCATTTCCGGTTCGGTCGGACGCATATCCAAAGTTCTTGAGTGGGGTGGGCTCGGTTCGGTGAATGCCGATGACGCGGGTTCGCCCCTGTTCCCGCCATGCTGAATGGGTAAAATGCCATCGAAACGGAGACGAATCGATGGGTTCAGGGAAAGTTGGGCGCCGGGCCGTCTTGGCCGGCGCCGCGTTGCTGGCCGGGCGGGCGCGGGCGCAGGAGGGCCGGGTCAGGATCGGCGTGCTGACGGATGAGGCCGGCCCTTACGCCAGCAGCGGGGGCGCCGGGTCGGTGGCGGCGGCGCGCATGGCGGTGCAGGACTTCGGCGGCACGGTGCTGGGACACCCGGTCGAGGTCATCCGCGCCGATACCCAGAACAAGCCGGACGTGGCCGGCAGCATCGCCCGCGAGTGGTATGACGGCGGCGTGGACGCGATCACCGACCTTCCCGTCACCCCGGTCGCCGCCGCGGTGCAGCAGGTGGCGCGGGACAAGCTCCGCACGGTGCTGATCACCGGCGCCGCGGTCACCGAGTTCACCTCCAAGACCTGCGCGCCGGTGAGCAGCCATTGGGCGGACGACACCCACGCCTTGGCGGCCGGGACGGCCAAGGTGCTGACCGAGGGGAGCGGCAAGACCTGGTACTTCGTCACGGTCAACTTCAGCTTCGGCGAGGCGCTGCAGGCGGAAGCCGCCCGGGTGATCGAGGCGGCCGGCGGCAAGGTGCTGGGCGGCACCAAGTTCCCGATCGGCAACACCGACTTCTCCTCGCAGCTCGTCCAGGCGCAGACCTCCGGCGCCCGGGTGATCGGCCTGGCGAGCGTCGGCGGCGACCAGGTGAACCTGCTGAAGCAGGCGGCCGAGTTCGGCATGCAGACCGGCGGGCCGCAGACCTTGGCCGGGTTCCTGGTCTACCTGACCGACATCCACGCGCTGGGGCTGGACGTGGCGCAGGGCCTGCGCTTCCCGACCAGCTTCTACTGGGACCAGAACCCGGCCGCCCGCGCCTTCGGCCAGCGCTTCATGGCGGAGCGCAAGGCGATGCCGACACAGAACCAGGCCAACGTGTATGCGGCCACGACGCATTTCCTGCGCGCGGTGGCGCAGGCCGGCACGCGGGACGCGCTGGCGGTCGGACGGGCGATGCGGGCCATGCCGGTCGGCTATTTCGGCGCGGACGCGACCATGCGGGCGGACGGGCGGGTGCTGCGTGACCTGACGCTGTATCGCGTCAAGGCGCCTGGGGAGAGCACGGGCGCTTGGGACTACCTGGCTCCGGTGGGCAGCGTCACGGCGGGGGAGGCGTTCCTGGCGATCAACCCGGCCTGCGCCTGAATGGGCAGCCTTGCTCGTTGGCCTCTCTCGGCGGCCACCGGCCGCGTTGGCTCGGCTGCACGCTGGGCTGCCGCATTGTTGGTCAAAGGCTGTCGACACCGGGACGGTGGATGGTGATACGTGGGTGGATGTTCCCGCCGCGCCTCCGGGTCGGACCGCCTCAAATCCAGGCGTGAACGGGCGGCCTGACGCCGTTCAGCGCGTGGTTGCCGATGGCGTGGAACTTCCAGCGCACCGGGTCGTGCAGGGTATGCACGCGGGCGTTGCGCCAGTGGCGGTCCAGGCCGTGCTCCGCGAGCGTGGAGCGCGTGCCGGCCAGCTCGAACAGCTTGTTGGTGGCGAGGATCGCCGCCTCGGTCGTCAGCACCTTGGCCTCCGCGACCGCGATGGAGGCGGCGGCGACCGCATCGGGAGTTTCGTCCCTCGTCGCCTCGTCGATCACCAGGCCCGCCCGGCGCAGCATCGCGTCGGCCGCGTGCAGCCGCACCTGCAGGTCGCCGATGGCCGCGATGGTGTAGGGATCGTCCGCCGCCCGGTCCTGCCCGCTGTCGATCCAGGGACGGGACCGCGTGCGGACGAACTCGATCGTGTCCGTGATGGTGCCGCGCGCGATGCCCTGATCGATCGCCGCCTGGATGATCTGGGACACCGGGCCGTACAGCGTCGGCGTGGCGGAGGCCGAATAGGCCGCGATCACGTGGCTGTCGGGCACGAACACGCCGTCCAGCGTGACGGTGCCGCTGGCGGTGGTGCGCTGGCCGAAGCTTGACCAGTCATCCACGACCGCAAGCCCCGGCGCGTCCCGCGGGGCCACGGCGCGCCGGGCCAGGCCGTCCTCGTCCAGCGCCTGCACGGGGACGTAATGCGCGAACAGCGCGCCGGTGCTGTACTGCTTCGTGCCGTCCAGCAGCCAGCCGCCCGGCACGCGGCGCATCCGGGCGGCGATGTCGCGGGTGGTCTTGCCGGTCGCCTCGGCCAGCGCGTTGCCGAAGCGCGCGCCCTCCAGCGCCAGCCGGAAGAAATGCGCCGCCTTGGCCGGGTCCGGCTCGTAGCGCAGCAGGCGCAGGAAGCCGTGGTGGTTCTGCGGGATCTGGCCCAGCGAGGGGTCGGCGGCGGAGATAATCGCCGTCACCTCCGCAAGCGTCGCCGCCGACAGGTCGGGGCCGCCATGCTCCCGCGGCACGGTGATGCCGCCGAGGCCGGTGGCGGAATACTGATCCACCTCGGCGTAGGGCAGCACGCGGTCGCGGTCACGGGCCGCGGCGCCGGGCCGATAGGCTGCGGCCAGGCGGTGCGCGGCGGCAATCGCCTCCTGGTCCGTTGCGAGCACGGGACAGGCGGCGGGCGGGTGGGGCGGGGCGAGGTCCATGCAGGCCGGTCCTTGGTTATGGATGCGCGGGCACGACAGAAACCGAGG
>CAHJXG010000165.1 GCA_903644035.1 Rhodospirillales bacterium | reverse complement strand
GCGCCATCGCGCCGAGGGGAACCAAGGCGGCCGCGGCGCCCGCGGCCCGCAAGGCGTGGCGGCGGCTCAAGTTCATGTCCATCATGCTACTCCCTCCGGCGACAGAACCCGGGCCGTGTTCGGGGCGGCCCGGCGCGCCGGCCCGGACACCGGTTGCGGGTTGCGCAGCAGGTTCAGCATCGGGCAAAGGCGCTCGACCGCCTCGTGCAGCCGATCCACGGCCTCGTCGGAGGCCCCGGTGTCGAGGTGGACCGTGTAGGCGATGCCGTGCGGCTCCCGCGGCACGGCCTCGTACCCGGCCTCTCCCGCGCGCTGGTCGATCTGCCCGGTCACCTCCACCTCCAGGCTGTCCAGCGCGACGCCCTGCGCCGCCGCCTGGATCAGGTAGCTGTGGGTCAGGCAGCTCCCGAGCGCGCCCAGCGCCAGCTCCGGGCTGCTGGGGCCGAGGTCGTAGCCTACGAAGTCGCGCGGGCTGTCGGTCAGCACCTGGTGGTCGCGCAGCCGGATGCGGCGCACGCCGCTGCGCCCCTCCGCCGTCACGTGGGCACGCAGCGCGACCGGCGCGTAGCCGGGGGACAGCGCGCGGCTGCGCAGGGCGCGGAAGGCGTCGCGCTTGTGGGTCAGGTATTCGGCAAGCGTGGTCATGGGGTGTTGCTCCGACTGACCGGAATGAGGGGGATTGGACCCGGCCGGCCCTGTCGGCCGATGCCGGCGCGACGTGAGCATCGCGGCAGCGGGCGCGGAACGGGCCAGAGTCGGGACGGGCATAGGCCTGGCATATCCAAGGTTGGAGACCAAGCATGGATGCGGCACATCAAGCCATTCAACAGCAACGTTCAGCAAAATAGCCATGTGGGCAAGCATGAGTATTCGCCAGCACAATCATTTTCAGCATCTGGTTTTCCCCAATCGCCGACTGACCCATTTGCGGCGGCAGATCGCGAAGCGCCGAATGCCTGGCGCCCCGGCCGATTTTGCTATCCCCTGCTGTTGGCGGCCGCTCCGGGAGCACAGGATGTCGCGGGCGCGGGCCGGCACGAACGACTGATCTCTGCCGGGGGCGGCCTGTGTCCAAGTGCCGACGCCTGCACCCGGAATGCGCCCGGGCCGGTGGTTGCAAGCACGGCGCTGCCGGGGCTTTCTGTCCCGCGGCGGGTGCACAGGGCGGCAGCGAGGCAGGGAATGGACGAGGTTGACCGCAAGCTGCTGGCGCTCCTGCAGCAGGACGCGACGGTCGCGATGGCTGAGCTGGCGGAGCAGGTCGGGCTGTCGGCAACCCCGGTGTGGAAGCGCATCCAGAAGCTGGAGCAGGCCGGCGTCATCGTGGGCCGCGTGGCGCTGCTGAACCCCGAGCAGGTCGGCGTCGGCCTGATCGTGTTCGTGGCCATCGAGGCGCACGAGCACACGCCGGACTGGATGGGCCGCTTCGCCGCCGCGATGGCCTCGATGCCGGAGGTGATGGACGCCTACCGCATGGCGGGCGAGGTGGACTACATGCTGCGCGTGGCCGTCACCGACATGGGGGCGTTCGACGGCTTCTACAAACGGCTGATCGCCGCCGTGCCGCTGAAGAACGTCACCTCCCGCTTCGCGATGGAGCGGCTGAAGGGCACGACGGCCTACCCGCTGCCGGCCGGCGCGTTCCGCGACCGGCGCGCGCCTGATCCCGACGCCTGACGCGGACATCCGGCCCGGGCGCGCCCGCGTGTCGCCTGGCGCCAATCCGCCGCGTTTGCATTTTTGCCGCCTTCATGCGTTCTGCCAAGGTCGTCCGCACCCGGAGGCCGTCATGACCTGGTCCCTGCCCATCGGCACCGTGAAGGGCACGGTGATCCGCGTCCACCTGACCTTTCTCCTGTTCCTGGTCTGGATCGGGGTGACGAACCACGCCCGCGGCGGACAGGCCGCGGCGGTCGAGGGCGTCGTCTTCACCCTGCTCCTGTTCGTCTGCGTCCTGCTGCACGAGTTCGGCCACGTCTTCGCGGCCCGGCGCTACGGCATCCAGACGCCGGACATCACCCTGCTGCCCATCGGCGGCGTGGCCCGGCTGGAGCGGGTGCCGGAGGAGCCGTCCCAGGAGCTGGTCGTGGCGCTCGCTGGCCCGGCGGTGAACCTGGTGATCGCGGCGGTCCTGTTCGTGGCCCTCGGCGGCACCCTGCCCGCGGACGGCATGGACGTGCAGGACCCGCGCGCCGGCCTGGGCGCGCGCCTGCTCACGACCAACCTGTTCCTGGCGCTGTTCAACCTGCTCCCCGCCTTTCCCATGGATGGCGGCCGGGCGTTGCGGGCGCTGCTCGCCTACCGGCTCGGCCATGCCCGCGCCACGCGGATCGCCTCCTCGGTCGGTCAGGGCCTCGCCGTGCTGCTCGGGCTGCTCGGCCTGTTCAGCGGCAACGCGATCCTGCTGTTCATCGCGTTCTTCGTCTATCTCGGCGCCTCCTCGGAGGGGCACGCCGTGCAGATGCGGCAGGCGACGCGCGGGATGCTGGCGTCCGACGCGATGGTCACCCAGTTCGAGAGCCTGTCGCCGGCCAGCCGCGTCGAGGATGCGGTGCAATGCCTGATCCGCACTACCCAGCACGAGTTCCCGGTCGTGGACGGCGGCGGGCGGCTGCGCGGCGTGCTCACGCGCGACGGTATGATCCGCGCCCTGCGGGAGCATGGCCCGGACGCGCCCGTGCTCGACGTGATGCAGGCCAAGATCCCCGTGGTGCGCGACCGCCAGAGCCTGGACGACGCCCTGCGCGCGCTGCAGGAAGGCGGCGCCCCGGCGGTCGGCGTCACCGACGCGAACGGGCGGCTGCTCGGCCTGGTGACGCCGGAGAACGTCGGCGAGCTGATGATGGT
>CAHJXG010000164.1 GCA_903644035.1 Rhodospirillales bacterium | reverse complement strand
GCGTCCGGCGCGCCGCTCGCGGCGCGCGGCCTGGTGGCGGAAGTCGAGCAGCGCCGCCGCGAGGAGGCGCTGCTCGCGCAGCGGCAGAGCCTCAGCGCCTTGATGCAGCAGGTCATGGAACGCCAAGGCCAGCACAACGAGGCGCGCTTCGCGCTGGATCAGCTTCCGACGGTGATGGCGGGAAAGATCCAGCTTCTGCGGAGCGAGCTGTCATCGGCTGAGCAGCGCATCGCGGAGGTCAATGGCCGCCGTGCCTATACGGTCCTCGCGCCCATCGCCGGCACGCTCTCCTCGCTTCAGGCCTCAGTCGGACAGGCCGCCGACCCGCAGCGCCTGCAGCTTCAGATCATACCGGGCGGCAGCGCCTTGCAGGCCGAGCTGTTCATCCCGGCCCGCGCGATCGGCTTCGTCAAGGCCGGGCAGGACGTGCGCATCCTATACGACGCCTTTCCCTATCAGCATTACGGCGCCTATCACGGCCGGATCGTCCGGGTGTCGCAGACGGTGCTGACCGGGTCGGACCTCTCCGCCCCGGTCACCCTGCGGGAGCCTGCCTACCGCGCCACCGTGACGCTGGACCGGCCGGACATCGACGCCCGCGGCCAGCGCATCGCGTTGCAGCCCGACATGCTGCTCCGGGCCGACGTCATCCTCGAGCGGCGGACGCTGATGGATTGGATCCTCAACCCCCTGCTCAGCGCCCGGCTGCAGGGGTGAGGTCGCAGGCATGATCCGGGACCTTCTGGATTTCAGCGCCCGGCGGCGCCTGCCGAGCATCATGCAGACGGAGGCGGCCGAATGCGGCCTGGCCTGCCTCGCCATGGTCGCGTCCTACCACGGGCACCGCATCGACCTGAACACGCTGCGCCGCCGCCATCCGGTGTCGCTGAACGGCGTGACGCTCCGGGGCCTCATCCAGGTGGCGAGCCAGATGCAGCTGACCTCCCGGCCGCTCCGCTTCGAGCTGGACGGCCTCCGGCAGCTGCGCCTGCCGGCAATCGTCCATTGGGACATGAAGCATTTCGTGGTGCTCAAGGCCGTCACCGGCGCCGGGGTGGTGATCCACGATCCCGCCGACGGGGTCAGGACCTACCCGCTCGCGGAGGCCTCGAAGCACCTGACCGGCGTCGCGGTCGAGCTGTCGCCGGCGGAGGGGTTCGCGCCGAAGAACGAGAAGACGCGGCTGCCCTTCAACGTGTTCTGGCGGCAGGTGCCCGGCACCGGCTCCCCGCTCGTCCAGGTCTTCATCCTCTCGGTCATCCTTGAGCTGCTCGTCATCGCCGCCCCCTTCTACATGCAGCTGACGGTGGATGAGGTCGTCGCCCGGGGCGACGTGGACCTGCTGTCCACCCTGGCGCTCGGCTTCGGCCTGCTCATGGTGCTCAACGTCGCGACGACCGCGATGCGCTCGCACATCGTGCTCGTCGTGCAGAACACCCTCCATTTCCAGATCGGCGCGCGGCTCTTCCACCACCTGATCCGCCTCCCGCTGACGTTCTTCGAGAAGCGGCACATCGGCGACATCCTGTCGCGCTTCCAATCGATTGAGCCGATACGCCACGCGCTGGGCGAAGGCCTGATCCTTGCCACGATCGACGGCATCATGGCCTGCGTGACCCTGGTCATGATCTTCGTCTACAGCGCGACGCTCGCGTGGGTCGTGCTGGCCGCGCTGGCGCTCTACGTGGCGCTGCGGCTCGCGCTGTATCGCCGGTTCCGGGACCTCAGCGAGACGACCATCCAGGCGCAGGCGCTGGAAAGCTCGAACTTCATCGAGACGGCGAGGGCGATCCAGAGCATCAAGCTGTTCAACCGCGAGTCGGATCGCGAGGGCGGGTGGCTGAACCGGCACGCGGATTTCGTGAATTCCAACGTCCGGCTCGGACGCGCCCAGATCCAGTTCACGACGATCAACACCGCGATCTTCGGGCTGGAGGACATCGTCACCGTTTATCTTGCGGCAAGGCTCGCGCTCGACAACGCCATGACGGTGGGCATGTTGTTCGCGTTCATGTCCTACAAGATGAACTTCACTTCGAAGGCGTCCTTGCTGGTCGAGAAGGTGCTGCAGTTCCGGCTGCTCGACCTCCATCTTGAGCGCCTGTCCGACATCGCGCTCAGCCCGCTCGAACGGGGCCACGACCGTCCCCTGGCCTATGCGCGGCCGATCCGGGGCGAGATCGAGCTGCGGAACGTCTGCTTCCGCTATGCCGAGACCGAGCGCTACGTGCTTGAGAACGTATCCCTGACCGTCAAGGCCGGGCAGTTCGTGACGATCATGGGCCGCTCGGGCGGCGGCAAGACGACGCTGCTGAAGATCATGCTCGGGCTGCTTGAGCCGACAAGCGGCGACGTCCTGATCGACGGCGTGCCGCTCTCGAATGTGGGGGTCAGGGCATATCGCGAGCAGATCGCGGCCGTGATGCAGGAGGACCAGCTCTTCTCAGGCTCCATCGCCGACAACATCTGCTTCTTCGATCCCGAGTTCGACCAGGAGAGGATGTTCATGTGCGCGCAGGTGGCCGGCGTGCACGAGGAGATCATGGCGATGCCGATGGCCTACAACAGCCTGATCGGGGACATGGGCAGCTCGCTGTCGGGAGGTCAGAAGCAGCGGGTCCTGCTGGCGCGCGCACTCTACAAGGCGCCGAGAATCCTCTTTCTCGACGAGGGCACCGCCCATCTCGACGTCGAGAACGAGATGCAGATCAACGAGAGGCTGCGCCGCCTCGACATCACCCGCGTCAGCGTCGCCCATCGGCCGGAGATGATGAACGGCGCCGACACCATCCTGCGGATCGGATAGGGTCCGGCGCCCGAGGTTCTCGCGCGCGCCGCGACATGCGGATGGCGGCGATACAGTCCTGCGTTGGCAAAAATCCGTTCGCCGGCGGGATAGAACTCGTATAACATCTGTTGCATCAGGTTATCAGACCATTTCGGTTTCGATGATGCTTGCCGAATGAATGCTTCATTTGCAAAGACTTCGCCCAGCATGTCCAACGACCACGCTGACGACGCCCTGAGCCATGCGATCATTACCATGCGTCCAGGCTGGATCGCGCTGCGCGGCTGCACGCTGGATGCCGGCGACGACGCCTCGGTGCGCGTGCGCTACGCGCTGCTTCACCCCCAGGTCGGGATCGCCCTGCTGGATGTGGTCCCGGGCCGGACGACCCCGCACGCGGCGGACCGCCTGAGATGGAAGCTCGACGCCGGGGGGTTCGATGCGGAGTTCGGCTGCGTCCCGCCCATCCTGTATTTCTGCATCCCGCTGCGTGCCCTGTCCGACGTCGGTCATCTGCTTGAGCATGAGTTCGGTCGGCAGCCTGCATCCGCGCTGCCCCGCGGTAATGCTTGGGTCACGGCGGCGCAGGCCGCCCTGTCGGCGCAGACGCTGAGACCCGCCCAGCCGCCTGC
>CAHJXG010000163.1 GCA_903644035.1 Rhodospirillales bacterium | reverse complement strand
CGACGACATCGAGGGCGCCCCGGTGCTCCAGGCGATGCAGCCGCTCGTGCAGGCCGGGATCGAGCCGGCCGCCGACGATCCCGCTGACCCGCAGCGCCGCCTCCGGAGGACGGGCGCCGACGCCCGCCGTCATGGGCGCCGTGCCCCGGGTTGAAGTCTGCTGCGATGCACCCGGTTTCCCTTGGGCTGGGGCCATGCTGGATCGCGGGCCAGGCTAGAGAGCGATGGACCAAGGCGTCAACCGCGTTCGGGCCGCGACGCGCCGTCCGCTGGCACGACGGTTGCCGCTGGCACAGCAGCTGCTAGGGTCCTGCCCATCAAACCCAGAGGACCGGCAATGGACGAGTATGGCCAGCGCGGCTACGGCGGCACGCCGGTGGGCTTCGGCGAGCGCGTCGGCATCGCCGTCGTCGATCTCCAGCTCGGCTTCACCGACCCGCGCTTCCCGCTCGGCGGCGCGGCCCTCACCGAGCGCGCCGTCGTGAACACCGCGACGCTGCTGCGCGCCGCCCGCGCCGCCCGGCTGCCCGTGGTCAGCTGCTACACCGCCTATCACGGCGCCGAGGACGCGCCGCACTGGAAGGTGCCGCCGGTCATCGAGACGCTGCGGCACGGCACCGAGCCGACCCGGCTCGATCCCCGCATCCACGACCCGGCCTATGACGTCGTGCTGTGCAAGGCGGCACCCTCGATCTTCTTCCACACCGCCGCGGCGCCGATCTTCGTCCGCCAGGGCGTCGATACCGTCATCGTCACCGGCTGCACCACCTCCGGCTGCGTGCGGGCCAGCGTGATCGACGCCTTCAGCTACGGCTTCCGCGTGATCGTGCCGGAGGACTGCGTCGGCGACGTGGAGGATGGCCCGCATCTGGCGAACCTGCGCGACGTGGGGCGGCGCTACGCCGATGTCGTGACGCTCGACGCCTGCCTCGCCCACATCGCGGGCCTGCCGCGCCGCAAGGCCTGAGACCATCGGGGGATCGCACCGTGAGGACAGCAAGCACCAGTCAGGTCCAGGTCGGGCTTGACCCCGGCGTCACGCCTGCCGGCAGCGGCCTCGACGAGGTCGTCTGGAACATCCTCGGCCACACCTACTACCTCAAGGCGGAAGGGGCGAACGCCTTCGCCTTCGAGACATACGACCCGCCCGGCAGCTTCGTGCCGCCGCACGTCCACCCGACGCAGGACGAGTTCATCTGCGTGCTCGAGAACGAGTTCGACCTCTATCTCGACGGCCAGCACCACAAGGCGCGCGCCGGCGACCTGGTGCGCCTGCCGGCCGGCATCCCGCACGGCTACTACAACCTCAGCGCCGTGCCGACGCGGGCGATGTTCTGGGTGGCGCCCGGCCGGCGCCTGCGGGAACTGTTCGACGCGCTGCACAACCTGGGCGACCCCGAGCAGGTGGTCCGGGAGGCCGCCCAGCGCGAGGTGCATTTCCTGAAGCCGGAGGACTGCGCCTTCGACCTGCTGGCATCGCGGGCGACCGGCCAGCCATGACCGGCCCGGCCCGATGCGGACCGGGGCGCCGGCACCCCTCATGGTTGACCCGAAACGCCGGCCGGGCGCATGGGTACCGTCAGGCATCGCCGCATGGGAGAGCATGGATGGATCTCGGGCTGAGGGGGCGCCGCGCGCTCGTGACCGGCGGCACGAAGGGGATCGGCCGGGCCATCGCGGAGTGCTTCGCGCAGGAGGGGGCCAGCGTTGCCCTCTGCGCGCGCAACCCGTCCGAGGTGGAGGCGGCCGTCGCGGCGCTGCGCGGCCAGGGGGTGGCGGCGTTCGGACAGGCCCTCGACGTCGCCGACGCCCCGGCGCTGCGCGGCTTCGTGCAGGCGGCAGGGGACGCGCTGGGCGGCCTCGACATGGTCGTGGCCAACGTGAGCGCGCTCGCCATCGGCCAGGACGAGGCGTCCTGGAACGCCGAGTTCCAGACGGACCTGATGGGCGCGGTGCGGCTGGTGGACGCTGGCCTGCCCTTCCTTGAGGCGTCCGACGCGGCGTCGATCACCTTCATCTCCAGCGTGTCCGGGCGCGAGGTCGACTTCGCCGCCGGCGCCTACGGGGCGATGAAGGCCGCCCTCGTGCACTACGCCCAGGGCCTCGCCTTCCAGCTTGCGGGCAAGGGCATCCGGGCCAACACGGTCTCCCCGGGCAACACCTATTTCGAGGGCGGCGTGTGGGCGCGCATCGAGCGGGACAACCCGGCGTTCTTCGCGGAGGCGCTGGCCCTCAACCCGACCGGCCGCATGGGACGCCCGGAGGAGATGGCCCGCGCCGCCGTGTTCCTCGCCAGCCCCGCCGCGAGCTTCGTGAGCGGCACGAACCTCGTGGTCGACGGCGCGCTGACCCGGGGCGTGCAGCTATGATCGCCGGCCGGGACGGGGCGCCCCGGCCCGCGCAGAGCGCAGCACGATGAGGCTGAACCATGTCGCCAACCGCCTTGCCCCGGAGCATTTCGACACCGTGGTCGAGATGCTGAGGGTGAAGCTCGGCTTCATCGAACTCCGCCGAACCGAGCGGGCCGTCTGGCTGCGGCAGCCCGGAAGCAACGTGGACCTGCAGTTCAGCCGCAGCGAGACGACCGGTCGCGATGCCGACAAGCTCCGCTCGCAGGTGTCGTTCCTGAGCGGGACGCCCCGGGCCGCGCTGGAGGATTTGGCGGCCTGGGCGCAGGCGCAGGGATTGCCGGCCACCGTCGGCAGCTACTCGGACAAGGAGTTCTTCCTGGACGCCCCGGCCGCCTTCGTTGACTTCGTCATCGAGGCGATGACCCCGGATCTTGCGGATTACGGCGTGTAGCCGACGCGCAGCAGCCGGCCAGGGCGGCATCCGAGGCGATGGGGCCAAGCCTGATGGGCGCCACCGCAAGCCAGGCCGCAGGTCAGGGAGCATCCCGCAACAGGCGATAAGCCCCGCCGCGGATCTCGACCATCACCTGGCTGTCTGCCTGGGCGCCGCTGTGGTCCCTGGGGGACAGGCTGAACACGGCCTCGGACGCCGCCAGGCCCTGCACCGCCTCCATCCCGTCGCGGAGCGCCGTGCGGAAGGCGGGCGTGCCGGGCGGGCCGGCCGCCAGGGCGCCCGGC
>CAHJXG010000162.1 GCA_903644035.1 Rhodospirillales bacterium | reverse complement strand
TTGCCGGTCATGCCGCCGGTGCTCGTCGCCGCGGCCAAGCGCCCGCCGCCGTCCAACGCCACGGCGCCCACCGTGCCGTGGCGGTCGGCGTCGTCGACGTTGGAGCTGAAGCCCGCTTCGGCCGCGAGCATCGCCCGCAGGGCCTCGCGACGCCGGGGCGTGTTGAAGTAGTCCGGGTCCGCGAAGGCCACTCCCTGGGCGCGCAGGAAATCGAGCGCGCCGGGACCGGCCAGCAGGACGTGCGGCGAATGCTCCATGACCGCGCGCGCCGCCAGCACCGGGTTGCGCGGGCCGCAGAGGCCAGCGACGGCGCCCGTGGCCAGGGTCGCGCCGTCCATCACCGCCGCGTCCATCTCGTGCCGCCCGTCGCGGGTGAGCACCGCGCCATGGCCGGCGTTGAACAGCGGGTCGTCCTCCAACGCGATGACGGCGGCGGTCACGGCCTCCATCGCCGGGCCGCCCGCGGCCAGGACCGCGTGACCGGCCATCAGGGCGCGGTGCAGCCCGACGCGATGAGCGCGCTCGGCGTCCGGGTCCATGCTGCCGGGCGGCATGGTGCCGGCGCCGCCGTGGATTGCGAGGATTGGGGCCATGCCACGGTTTGACACGGGCCGCCGGGTCGGCACAAGGTCCGGGACCAGCCGGCCGCGTTCGCGGCGTGTGTGCGCTAGACCCGGCTCAGCACCTCGGGCGCGGTGTGCCGGGCCAGCACGGCGCGGGCGCGGGCGTGGTCGAGTTGGCCCTCCCATCGGGCGACGAAGATGGTGGCGACGGCGTTGCCGAACAGGTTGGTGATGGCCCGCGCCTCCGACATGAAGCGGTCGATGGGGAACACCAGCGCGATGGACTCGACCGGGATCTTGCCGGCGAGCGTCCCGAGCGTCGCCGCCAGCGTGATGAAGCCGCCCCCCGTGACCGCCGCGGCGCCCTTCGACGTCAGCAGCAGGACCAGGAGGATGCCGCCCCACTCCGCGGGGCTGAGCGGGATGTTGAGCGCCTGCGCGATGTAGGCGATGGCCATCGTGAAGTAGATGCTGGTCCCGTCGAGGTTGAAGGCGTAGCCGAGCGGCACGACGAGGCCCACCAGCGGGCGGGAGCAGCCCATGTTCTCCAGCTTCTCCATCAGGGTCGGCAGCGCCGCCTCGGAGGAGGAGGTGCCGAGGACGATGAAGAACTCCTCCTTCAGGTAGCGCATCAACTGGAACAGGCTGAGGCGGCAATACGCCATGACGGCGGCCAGCACGACGAACACGAACACGACACAAGTCGCGTAGAAGGCCAGCATCAGATAGATCAGGTTGCCGAGCGTGCCGATGCCGTAGCGGCCGATGGCGAAGGCCATGGCGCCGAACGCCCCCAGCGGCGCCACGCGCATGATCAGCGCGACCATGCCGAAGAACGCGGCATTAGCCTGGTCGAGGCCGCGGACCAGGCCGGAGGCGCGCTCCCCCACCTTGGCGAGCGCCACGCCGAACAGCACGGCGAAGAACAGCACCGGCAGGATCTCGCCCTTGGCGAAGGCGTTGAAGATCTGGTCCGGGATGATGTTGATCAGGAACTCGGTGGTGGTCGGGCTGGCCTTGGGGTCGATGTAGCGGGCGACCGAGCCGGCGCTGAGGCTCTTGGGATCGGCGTTCACGCCGACACCCGGCGCGACGAAATGCCCGACGAACAGGCCGATCAGCATGGCAAGCGTCGTCAGCACCTCGAAGTAGATGATCGCCTTGAGGCCGATGCGCCCGACGCCCGCGGTGCTGGTCAGCTTGGCAATGCCGACGACGACGGTGAGGAAGATGATCGGCGCGATCAGCATCCGCACCAGCCGGACGAAGGCGTCGCCCAAGGGCTGCATCTGCACCGCAAGCTGGGGATAGAAGTGCCCCAGCGCGACGCCGGCCGCCACGGCCACCAGGACCTGGATGTAAAGCGACTTTGAGCCTGTGACGACCATGCGACGTTCCCGTTATTGATCCAGGCGATACCGGATGCGTGCGGGGTTGGCGACCCTTTTTAACACCGGCCCGGGCAGGTAGGCTGCGTCGTCGCAACGCCAGGATGCCCCTCATGCCCGATTACGTCATCGCTCCGCCCATCCAAGCCGCCGTGCCCGTCGCTGGGGGCGGCCATTTCCCGGTGCGGCGCATCTACTGCGTGGGCCGCAATTACGCCGAGCATGCGCGGGAGATGGGCCACGACCCGGACCGCGAGCCGCCGTTCTTCTTCACCAAGCCTGCGGACGCCCTGGTCACCGGCGGCGCGGACATGCCCTATCCCAGCATGACGGCGGACCTCCATCACGAGATGGAACTGGTCGTGGCGCTGGGGTCCGGCGGGGTGGAGATCGACGAGGCGGAGGCGATGCGCCATGTCTGGGGCTATGCGGCCGGGTTGGACATGACCCGGCGCGACCTGCAGGACACGGCGAAGAAGGCGCGCCGTCCCTGGGACATGAGCAAGGGCTTCGACCACTCCGCGCCCATCGGCGACATGGTGCGGGCTGAGGGCGTGGTGCCCGGCCGCATCGAGCTGCGGGTGAACGGCGCAACGCGGCAGTCGAGCGATGTCGGAAAGCTGATCTGGAGCATCCCGGAGACGATCGCCTACCTGTCGCGGCTGGTCAGGCTCGAAGCCGGGGACCTGATCTTCACCGGCACGCCGGAGGGCGTCGCGTCAGTGCAGCGCGGCGACCTCCTGGAGGGCGTGGTGGATGGCGTTGGCGGCGTGCGGGTCCGGGTCGCCTGACGCTGCGGGCCGGACCACGGTCCGGCCCTTCGGCTAGCGGGGGTAGTATCCCGGCGCGTAGTAGCCAGGCGCGTAGTAACCCGGCGCGGGGTAGGCTGGCGCCGCGTAAACCGGGGCCGGGTAGTAGGCCGGCGGCGGCGCGTAAACCACGGGCGGCGGCGCATAGTAGCGGGGCGCGCCTGCGATCACCGCACCGAGGCCGAGGCCCAGCACGGCCCCGCCAACGAGCGGGCCGACGCCGAAGCCACGGTGACCATACCCGTAACCGCCGCGATAGCCGCCGTAGCCGCGGTTGTAATGCTGGGCATTCGCCACGGCAGGCGCGAGCGCCATCGTGGCGAGGACGGGAAGTGCCATAAGGAAGCGACCAGTGCGGGTCATGCTAACACCTGAAGTTCGGGACGGGGCCTGACACCCCAACATCCTATGACTTGGGCAACGGGCGTGGCAATTTTAAGGCAAGACCGGAAAGAGACTCCACGCGTCCGGCCATGAGGGGCGGACCCGGCTCAGCTTCAGAGTCTGCCGATCTGGTCCAGCACTGTGCCCTCGGTCAGGATCTGCGGCAGCACCAAGGGGGCGGCTGAACCCGGCGGATACAGCACATACAGCGGCACGCCGTCCCGGGCGTGCGCGCGCAGGAACGCGGTGATCTCCGCGTCCCCGCGCGTCCAGTCGCCCTTGAGATAGGCGACGCGGCGCTCGGCGAAGGCGCGGCGGACGCTGGCCGGCGAGAGGGCCACGCGCTCGTTCACCAGGCAGGTCACGCACCAGGCGGCGGTCATGTTCACGAACACCGGGCGGCCCTCGTCGCGAAGCGCGGCGAGCCGGGCGGCGGAGAACCGCTCCGTGCCCTCAGCCGCG
>CAHJXG010000161.1 GCA_903644035.1 Rhodospirillales bacterium | reverse complement strand
GCCACGGCGCCCTGATAGGCCAGCGCGATGCGCGCCCCCGGCTCCGGCGCCACGATCCAGTGCGCGCCGGCGATCACCGCGGCGGGATCGAGGCTGCGGGCGGGCTGCTCGAGCTGCCGGGTGGACAGGCGCAGCCAGGCGGCCGAGCCGTCCGGCGCCTGCATGTGCACGAGCGCATGGCGCAGCAGGATCGCAAGCTCGTCCACATAGGCCGGCTCGAACGAGGCGAGCCGGTCGGCGGCCATGCCGATCAGCGGCGTGTTGATGCTCTGGTGCTGCCCGCCCTCAGGCGCCAGCGTGATGCCGGAGGGCGTGCTGACCAGGAGGAAGCGCGCATCCTGGTAGCAGGCGTAGATCAGCGCATCGAGCCCGCGGTTCACGAACGGGTCGTACACGGTGCCGATGGGCAGCAGCCGCGCGCCGTTCAAGCTGTGCTGCAACCCGGCCGCCGCCAGCAGGAGAAAAAGATTCTGCTCGGCGATGCCCAGCTCGATGTGCTGGCCGGTCGGCGCCATGCCCCAGCGCTGCGCGCTGGCGAGCTTCGCGTCGCGGAACACGTCGTTGCGGGTGTGCCGGTCGAACACCCCGCGGCGGTTCACCCAGGGGCCGAGGTTGGTCGAGACCGTCACGTCCGGGCTGGTGGTGACGATATGCCGGGCCAGCTCGGCGAACTCGCCCTGGGCACGGCCGACCTCGGCCAGGATGTCGCCGAACCCCGCCTGCGTGCTGGCCCGGCGCCCCGGGGCGCCCGACACCGGCAGCGCCGCGGGCACCGCGACTGCTGGCGTGGACAGGCTGCGCCCAATGGATGTCAGCTTCTGCGCGAACGGCGCCGCCTCGATCACCGCGCGGAGTTCCGCGGGCGACAGGTCCAGCCCCTCCGCCACGTCCCACTCATGGCCCGGCCGGACCCGCATGGCCTCCTGGAAGAAGGCCATCTGGTCGCGGGACATCAGGCCGGAGTGGTTGTCCTTGTGCCCGGCGAACGGCAGGCCCATGCCCTTGATCGTGTAGGCGATGAAGCACGTCGGCTGGTCGCCCAGGGCGTCCGCCAGGCGGAACTGCTCGATCAGCGTGTCCACGTCGTGGCCGCCGAGGTTGGTCATCAGCTCCGCCAGCTCGTCGTCCGACATGGGATCGAGGATGGCGCGCACGCCGGGTTCGCGGCCCAGCTCCGCCAGCAGCGCCTGGCGCCAGGCGGCGCCGCCCTGGAAGGTGAGCGCCGAGTACAGGCTGTTGGGGCAATCGTCGATCCAGCGGCGCAGCGCCTCGCCGCCCTCGCGCGCGAACGCGGCCTGCAGCAGGCGGCCGTATTTCAGGGTGACGACGTTCCAGCCCATGTCGCGGAACAGGCCCTCGATCCGGCCGAACAGCCGGTCGGGCACCACGCTGTCGAGGCTCTGCCGGTTGTAGTCGATCACCCACCAGACGTTGCGGACGTCGTGCTTCCAGCCCTCCAGCAGCGCCTCGTAGATGTTGCCCTCATCGAGTTCCGCGTCGCCGGCGATGGCCACGTGCCGCCCCGGCGGCAGGCCGGCGCCCAGCCCATGCAGCCGCACGTAGTCCTGCATCAAGGACGCGAAGCTGGTCAGCGCCACGCCGAGGCCGACCGATCCCGTGGAGAAATCGACCTCCGGCCCGTCCTTGGTGCGGCTCGGGTAGCTCTGGATGCCGCCCATCTGCCGAAGCGTCTCCATCCGCTCCGGCCGCTCGCGGCCCAGCAGCAGGTTGATGGCGTGGAACACCGGGCCGGCATGAGGCTTCACCGCCACGCGGTCCTGCGGGCGCAGCACCTCGAAGTACAGCGCCGTCAGGATGCTGATGCAGCTGGCGCAGCTCGCCTGGTGCCCGCCGACCTTGAGGCCGTCGCGGTTCGGGCGGACGTGGTTGGCGTGGTGGATCATCCAGGCCGACAGCCACAGCAGCTTCTTCTCGATCTCCCGCAGCCCGGCGATGCGCGGGGCCGCCTCACGAACGATCGCATTCGGCGCATTCATGTTCCGTCTCCTCCCAGGACCAGCGCTATTCTATGACCAGCCCCGGGCCATGCGGCGGACCGCGGTGCTGGCGTTGCGCTTGCCGTCGCCGGCGTAGTCCTCATGGTACTCTTCGATCTTCAACGGGTCATAGAGGTAGTTCACCATGAGCGTGGCACTCTCCCGCACGCCCTTGCCGCCGGTGTCGGCGCCCATGATGATCCGCTCGACGCGGGCGCCGTTCGAGAGGTGGAAGTGGGCCACCGGGTCGAGCGCCCGGCTGCCGCGGGCCTCCACCATCAGGTAGCGGGCGGCCAGGCGGACCAGCACCGGCTCCGCCGCCTTCTGCAAGGCAGGGTCGCGGAACCAGACCCGCTGCTTGAGGATGGCGTCCAGCGCCTGCGTCCCGGTCTCGACGGCCGACGCCCCCCCGGGCGCCGCGGCGCGCAGGCTGGCCGCCTCCTCCTCGCTCAGCAGCGCGGTGTCGCCCTCGTCCAGCTTGGCGCCGAGCCATGCGCCGAAGCCGGGGATCGGCGACAGGGTCGCGAACGTCTTGAGGTTGCGGAACTCGGCGCCCAGCAGCTCGACGACGCGCTTGATCAGGAAGTTGCCGAAGCTGATGCCGGCGAGGCCGCGCTGGCAGTTGCTGATGGAGTAGAAGATCGCCGTGTCCGCGACCTTCGGGTCGAGCAGCGGCGCCTTCTTGTCGAGCAGCCGCTGCACGCTGTCGGCCAGGCCGCGCACCAGCGCCACCTCGACGAAGATCAGCGGCTCGTTCGGCATCCGGTGGTGGAACAGGGCGTAGCAGCGGCGGTCGCTGTCCAGGCGGTTCTTGAGGTCGCTCCAGGAGCGGATCTCGTGCACCGCCTCGTAGCCGACTAGGCGCTCGAGCAGCACGGCCGGGCTGTTCCAGTCGATGCGTTCCAGCTGCAGGAAGCCGATGTC
>CAHJXG010000160.1 GCA_903644035.1 Rhodospirillales bacterium | reverse complement strand
GATGTCTGGTACGTGCGCAACTGGTCCCTGTGGCATGATATCGCCATCCTGCTCAAGACGCTGCCGGCGGTGCTGAAGAAGGAAGGCGCGGTCTGAGGCCAGCTTAGGCGGTGCTCCCCGTCCTGGCGAAGTAGCCGCCGCGGAGCGTCTTGCGCAGGATGATCGGGGTCTGGCGCAGTGTCTCCAACGCGATGTAGCTGGAACTCAGCGGAGACTGAACGAGCAGCCTTCCCGCCGTGCCGAAACGGCCCTCTTTGACCGCATCGGTGAATGCCCGATAGTAGTACAGCCGTTCGATCTTCGCTTTATGCCGGCGCAGGGCGCTGCAGAACGCCGTGTCCCGTAGGACGGCAGGGTCCCGCAGGAACGCCGCCTCAAGCCGCGCGATGCGCAGCAGGTCAGCGGAGCTCTGCACCTCGGTCAGCGATCCCGGCCGGGTGGCGTAGTGGTAGAGGGCCTCGGGCGTGATCCACCAGCGCGCCTTGGCGCGCAGACACTCGATGTAGAGCATGAAGTCCTCGCCGAAGCGGTTCCGCTCGTCGTACCTCACCCCATGCGCCAGCAGGAAGTCGCGCCGGATCATGGGCTGCATGAACCCATAGCTAAGCCGGGGGTGCTCCGGGTCGCCGATGTTGCGCAGGACGAACTCTGCCGCGGTCAGATGCTGAGGCCCCTGCACAAGCTCCGGCGGAATCAGCAGATAAGGCGTGCCGCCGACGGGCATCATGAGCAGGTTGTCCGACACCATGTCTGCCGCATTCGCATCGGCGAGCGCCAGGAGACGGGCAAGCCGCTCCGGGACGTAGGCGTCGTCCGAATCGAGCAGGGCGATCCACCGCCCGCGCGCCGCGTCGAACCCAATGTTGCGCGCGGCCGCCGGTCCGCCGTTGCGCTTCGTGTGCAGCAGCCTGATGCGGCCGTCGCCGCGGGCGAACTGTGCCACGACCTCCGCAGTGTCGTCGGTTGAGCAATCGTCGATGACGATCAGCTCGAAGCGGCCCTGCGTCTGTTGGAGCACCGACTGAATCGCGGTGCCAATCAGGTGCCTTGAGTTGTAGGCAGGCAGCAAGATGGAAACCAGGCAGTCCTGCTCCGCGTCGCTCATGCGTGTGTCCGTCGTCCTCTTTGACTGGCAGCGTGGGGCATGGGACGAAAGATCTGCCGGTCTTTAGAAGCCCTATAAAACGCGGCATCGGAGGCACGCTGCCTGACCGTCAGTGCCAGGCGGAACCGCGCCCGCGCAGGCCCCTCCAACCGGATACGGCGTCTCACGGCATGACGCAAGGGGCGTCCAGCCTGGCGCCGGGATGCGGCGGCATGCTTCGCTTCATGCTGATGGCGCTCTCGTCGGGGTCTGAAGCTACTCTGGCTCAGCGTCGCTTTTGGGAGTGTTGTAGGCGTTCAGCGCCGCCTGGCAGTTCTTGGAGAGGTTCACGTAGAACTGCGAAAGGCAGGCCGCGGCGATGGGGGCGGCCGGGTCGTTCCCCACGCAGTGCGCCCGGTAGTCGGCGCGGCACGCCGCCTTCATCCCGGTCGCGGCGGCGCTCGCGTCCTGCGCCCAGGCCGCCGCCGGACTCCATGCGAGCAAGGCGGAAAAACCCATCCGCCAGAGCAGGGATAGCCGGCCGCTGCTCTGCTCAGCCGGTGACCGCGAGCGTTGCGGCCGGGCGGGGTGTGAAGTCGCGGGCGCGTCGGTTTTCAGCAATGAAAAACTCCTTCGGCGTGATCATCGTTGCGAGTTGGATATCGGAAAGCGTGAAACCCGAGGGGGCGTCAGCGATCAGCGGCGTCGTCTGCGACCGATGCTTGAGGACGGCGATGCGTTTGGCGGCGACATGCGCCCCGATGTCAAGCGAAAAGCCCCTCCAGCGCACGTTCGGCATGAGCGTCCGGCCCGGCAGCATCCAGGCCCAGACGGGATAGGAGAACAGGGACGCCCGGACCTCGCGCGCCGCAACCGCCGCGTAACGATGGGCCGCGACGTGGTCAGGATGGGTGTCGTAGTCCCAGCTCGTGAAGATCGTCCCGGCCGCGATGTCGCGCGCCAGCGCCGCAAGCCTCTGCCCGGCGGCCTTCGCGGCCGCGCCACCCAGCGGCGCGCGGCCATCAGCAAGGTCCAGGAAGCTGACTCGTTCCGGCGGCACGCCCAGGACCGCGGCGGCCTCAAGCGTCTCATCCCGGCGGAGCCTGCGCAACGTTTCGGGACGGTGCGTGCCGGACCCGGCATGGGACCCGGCGCCGTCCGTCACCACGGCGATATGAACCACCTCGCCCAGCCGGGCCGCCTCGGCGATCAGCCCGCCGCACCCCAGGCTCTCATCGTCGGGATGCGGCGCCACGACGAGCGCCGGCCGGCCCCGCAGCACCTCGCCCAGACCAGCCCCTGGCAACGCCCGAACCCGCGCAAGGGCCGTCGAAGCCGAGCACGGCCCGTGCCGGACGCACCGGGCCAGCCGCTGCCACCGCCTCATCTCGTCTCCCTCACGCCTCGCGGCGCCATTCAGGACCAGCAGCCCAAAATGCGCCCACCGGGCCGGCTGATCGCGATACTTTGAGAACCAGATCAACACAAGAGACGATATGTCTCGCTTTCATTAGAGAAACGATATATTTGCGACGCCTGGCGTGGCGTGGGAGGGTCTGTTGAAGGGTTGGGGAGTGAGGATGCGCAAACTCGGCGGTTTGGTGCTTGCGGTCTGCCTGGCGCCGCTCTGCGCCCTTGCACAGCCTGTGCGTGCGGACGTGGGGCGCCCCGGCGACCTCTGCCAGCTGGCGATTGCCGGAAGCGCATCGGGCACGCACCTGCCGGCGAACCTGCTCAGCGCAATCGGCCGGGTCGAGAGCGGCCGCGTCGATCCGCGCGATGGCAACGTCAAGGCGTGGCCATGGAGCATCAATGCCGAGGGGCGCGGCTACGTCTTCAACACCAAGGCCGAGGCCATCGCAGCGGTGATCACGCTCCGCGCGCGGAACGTCATGTCGGTCGATGTCGGCTGCATGCAGGTCAACTTGATGCACCATCCCGCCGCCTTTGCATCGCTGGAGGAGGCGTTCGACCCGGCGGCCAACGTACGCTACGCAGCCAAGTTCCTGAGCCGGCTATTCGCCGAAAGCAAGGATTGGAACACCGCCGCCGCCCATTACCATTCCAAGACGCCCGACCTGGCGCTCGCCTACCAGCGCAAGGTGCTGGCCCAGCTTCCCGGCGCCGCCCAGCTTCAGGCGATCTCCACCGAGCAGCTCTCGCTCACAAGCGCCTGGGCCTCGACGCTCGGCGCATCCCAGGTGGCGGCGCCGCGTCAGCCCAGGACGCTGGAAGCCCAATGGGGCGCGCCGCGACGGGCGAAGGCACCTGCGATCCTGCTCGCCAGCCGCCGCTGACCCTGGACTTGACCGGCGGCTGCCGGTCAGGCCCGTCGCTGGATGAACAGGCTTCGGCCCCTCAACGCGACGGGTCAGGGGTTGCCGCCAGGGCGCCGTAGTTCCAACGCAGATACTCGTTGAACAGGCGCGAACGTTCATTCTCGCTCAGTCGTTTTGAGCCCCATTCCGTCTGGGCAAGGAAGCGGTCGAACTCGCCGCGAAGCCGGGTCAGCTGCTCGCTGCTCGGCAAGGCGCGTCGCTCCGGTGGCGGCGCTGCCACGACGGGTTCGCGGCTGGGGGGTGGCGAGGGTGCTGGCTCCGCCTCGGCCGCTTGCGGCGGCGGCGCGGGCGGCGCGACGTCCTGCGGC
>CAHJXG010000159.1 GCA_903644035.1 Rhodospirillales bacterium | reverse complement strand
CCGCGGACATCCGCACCCGCGTGGACAACGAGGCGGCGCTCGACACCCCGAGCCGGCCGTTGACCGACCGCCTGCTGTTCTGGCAGCCCGCGCCGCCGCCCGGCACCCAGGTGGACCCGCAGCGGGAGAGCGCCCGGCTGCGGCAGAACGCGGCGCTGGGTCAGTCGCCCGAGGTCGGCGACACCCCGATCATCCAGCGCAAGCGGCAGGGGCTGTTCAGCAGCATCTTCTAGCGCCCTAACGCCCCAGCGTGTGGTATTCGGCGTTCGGCATCATGTCGACGGCGTGCGCCACCCGGTTGGTGTAGTTGAAGAACCCGGCGACCTCGGCGATGTCGAAGATGTCGGCGTCCGAGAAGCCCTGCGCGCTCAGGGCGTCCCGGTCGGGCTGGCCGATCAGGTGCGGTGCGGCGGTGAGCTGCACCGCGAAGTCCAGCATCGTGCGCTGCCGGGCCGGCAGCTCGGCCACGCGGTAGTTGAAGGCCAGCATCTCGCCGAGCTGTGGGTCCTCGGACAGCTTGCGCACCGCCGCCCCGTGCGCCACGAGGCAGTAGTAGCAGCGGTTCCAGGCGGAGACCGCGACCGCGATCATCTCGCGTTCCAGCTTGGTGAGGCCGGAGGGCGCCAGCATCAGCTCGTCATACAGGCGGACGAAGTTGCGCAGCTTCTCCGGGCGCAGCAGCCAGGCGCGCAGCACGTTGGGCACGAAGCCCAGCTTGTCCCGGCACTTCTGGAAATAGGGCTGCAAGTCCTCCGGCAGCGTCGCCTCGTCCGCGTCTTCGAGAGCCGTCACGTGGCTGGGCTGCGGCATGGGTTAACCTCCGAGGCTGCGGGCTTGGTCGCGCAGGACGAACTTCTGCATCTTGCCGGTGCTGGTCTTGGGCAGCGGGCCGAACACCACGGTGCGCGGCGCCTTGAAGCGCGCCATGTGGGCGCGGCAGAAGGCGATGATGTCCGCCTCGGTCGCGTCCATGCCGGGCTTCAGCGTGACGAAGGCGCAGGGCGTCTCGCCCCAGGTCGGGTCGGGCCGGGCGACCACGGCGGCTTCGAGCACGGCGGGGTGGCGATACAGCACGCCCTCGACCTCGATGGTGGAGATGTTCTCCCCGCCGCTGATGATGATGTCCTTGGAGCGGTCGCGGATCTCGATGTAGCCGTCGGGGTGGCTTACCGCGAGGTCGCCGGTGTGGAACCAGCCGCCGGCGAAGGCCTCGTCGGTGGCGGCCGGGTTCTTGAGGTAGCCCTTCATGACGATGTTGCCGCGCATGAACACCTCGCCCATCGTGGCGCCGTCGCGCGGGACGGGCCGCAGGGTCACGGGGTCGGCGACCATCAGGCCTTCCTGCACGGGGTAGGTCACGCCCTGGCGCGCCTTGAGGCGGGCACGCTCGTCGGGCGCCTCGGCGTCCCACTCGTCGTGCCAGGCGCAGACGGTGACGGGACCGTAGGTCTCGGTCAGGCCATAGACGTGGGTGACGGCGAAGCCGAGCCGCTCCATGCCCTCCAGCACCGCGGCCGGCGGGGCGGCGCCGGCCGTCATCATGCGGGTGGGAACCGGGCGCGGCTGCACGCCGGGGTGGTTCAGGATCAGGCCCATGACGACGGGCGCGCCGCACAGATGGGTGACGCCGCTGCGGTCCATCGCCTCCAGGATCGCCCCCGCCTCGACCCGGCGCAGGCACACGTTGGTCCCGGCCATCGCCGCCACGGTCCACGGGAAGCACCAGCCGTTGCAATGGAACATCGGCAGCGTCCAGAGATACACCGGGTGCTGTGCCATGCCCCAGGTCATGGCGTTGCCGACCGCGTTCAGGTAGGCGCCGCGATGGTGATAGACGACGCCCTTCGGGTTGCCGGTCGTGCCGGATGTGTAGTTGAGCGCGATGGCATCCCATTCGTCGGGGGGCTGCGTCCAGGCGAAGGCCGGGTCGCCGCCGGCCAGGAACGCCTCGTAGTCGGTGTCGCCCACAGGCTCGCCCGGTGGCGCCAGGGCATCGTTGACGTCCACCACGTAGGGCCGCGCGCCTGACGGCAGCAGGGCGAGTGCCCGGGCCATGGTCGGCGCGAACTCACGGTCGATCAGCACGACCCGGGCCTCGCCATGCGCCAGGATGAAGGCGACCGTCTCCGCATCCAGCCGGACGTTGATGGCGCACAGCACGGCGCCCAGCATGGGGATGCCGAAATGCGCCTCCACCATCGCCGGGGTGTTGGGCGCCATGATCGCCACCGTGTCGCCCCGCCCGACGCCTTGCGCCGCGAGGGCGGAGGCCATGCGCCGGCAGCGGGCGTCGGTTTCGGCCCAGGTCGCGCTGTGCGGCCCGTGCACGATGGCGACACGGTCCGGGAACACGTCCGCGGTGCGCCGCATGAAGCTCAGGGGCGACAGCGCCTCGTGGTTGGCCGCGACCTTCGGCAGGTCAAACTTGTCGCGCGTGATGGCGGTCCCCTTCAGAAGCCGAACATGTGGTCCAGGCTGAACCCCCCGGCGTCATCCATCAAGCCGTGATATCCGAACAGCCGGCATGTCGCGTCCCGGATCAGCACATAGCCGCGCGGACCCGCGCGCTCCAGCAGCGCCTCCCCGAACACGCGATGCGGCCACACCATCGCCGAGCCGGAGCAGGCGATGCGCAGCGGCTCCTCCGCGATCACCTGGCCGTCGCCGTCATGCAGCAGCAGCGCGGTCGCGGACCACGGGTGCCAGGCCGCCGACGCCGCATAGATCAGCGCGGCGTAGCTGTGCCGCCCGCCGTCGCCGAGCTTGAGGAACAGCCGCGTGGACAGGCCCGGCGGCGGCCCGGAATAGCTCTGCGGCTCGTCGCGGTAGGTCATCGCCGTGTTGTAGATGTGCGCGCCGAAGCTGCTCTCGGCCGCGTGGCCGCTCCTGCGGTCCTCGTAGCGCAGCAGGGCGTGCAGCCAGCCATCGGCCTCGCCCCCGTCGCGGAAGTCATAGGTGAGGTCCGCGTGGCCCTCCTCCACGTCGAACTCCGCGAGGTCGAGCGCCAGGTCGTGGTTGCGCGGCAGGCAGCCGAGGAAGCGTTCGGCGACCCGGCGGCCCGCCGTGTCGAACACGTCGATGCGGATGGGCAGGGTGCGCTGCTGCTCCGCCATGGGCGTCGGCAGCACGACGCTGCGGAACCGGTCGCGCGGCAGGATGGGGAAGGGCAGCAGGTAGCCGCGGCCCAGCAGCTTGTGCAGCGACGGGATGCCGGGGTCGGGCGGCAACCCGGCGCGCTCGACGTTCAGATGGGCGATGCGGGTGCGCCCGGCGCGCGTCACCTCGTAGCGCGGACGGACGACATGGCGCCCGGCCCGCACCTCGATCTGCGCCGGCCATTCCAGGTCCGGCAGCAGGTCGGCCACGTCGAGCGCCAGGCTGGCATAGGGTCCGACCTCTTGCGCCAGGGGCACCGGCGCCTCCGCCCCCATGCGGTCCAGCAGCACGGCGCCGGGCGGGATCGGCGCGGCGTGGCTGTTCTGCAGCCACAGCACCACGCGCTCGTCAGGACGGGGGGCTGGCATCCCGGCATAGCGGTCGGCCGGCCAGGCGTTGGCGTCGTGGGTGACGGACAGGCTGGCCTCCGCGCCTTCGCCGTAGGTGTCGAGCGCGTACTTCACCACGTCATGCCCGGCGGCGCCGATGGCGTGGATGAAAAGCTGTCCCGCGAACGCCGGCAGGCCGAAGCGGGCGCGGATTTCGGCGCTGTCGATGGCGATGCCGGCGCCGCCGGGCGGGACCGGCTGCTCCCACTCCGCCAGCACCGCGCCCGCGCCGTCGAACAGCCTCAGCCACAGGCGCATGGTCCCGGCGCCGTAGCCCGCCCAGTAGTTCGCCGTCACCAGCCGCGTGTGCAGGCCGCCCTGGTCGCGGAAGAAGGCGTAGTTGGTCGCGAAGTTCACCCGGTCCAGATAGCGCCGCGGGTTGCTCAGCATCCCCTCCGGCAGCCGCGCCTCGTCCAGCGTCGCCGCCGCCATGCCGGGGGGCAGCATGGGCTTGATGCGCGCCACCACCCGCCCGGCGTCGAACGCCGCGACCAGCAGGGCGGCGCAGGCGGAGCGCAGCAGGTCCGCAAGCGGCCGGGCCGGCACGCCGGCGCGGATCTGGCCGATCTGCTGCACGTCATGCACATAGCTTTCGGCCGCCTTCGGCATGGCGGGATGCAGCGCGAACAGCGCGTCCGACACGCCGTCCGGGTCGTAGACCGCGAGCGGCCCGGCGTCGCGCAGCCTGGCCGCCAGGCGCTGCACGGCTTCCGCCGCGACTGGGTGGGCGAAGGCCTTGTACAGCACGTTGCCGCCGGCCCGCGCGTCGAAGGTCTGGATGTCCAGCATGGTCGTCTCCTAAAAACCCAGCCGCCGCCGCATCTCGTCCGCCGCCGCCTGGGTATCGTCGATGGGCGCGACCGGCCAGAGGTCGAGCCGCCCGGCGAACGGGCGCAGCCGGCCGTCCTCCTGCAAGTACCGGGTGAACTGCCGGATGCGCCGCGACCGCCCGGGCAGCGGGGCCAGCAGCACCGGCGCCGACGTCGCCGCAGCCTCCGACACCATGGACACGCTGTCCTCCGTCACGATGATCGCGTCCGCCAGCGCCAGCAGGCCGAAATATGGGTTGTCGCCCGCTATGTCCCAAACCCAGCCGCCGAGCGGCGCGACCGCCCGGCGCAGGGCGTCCCGGGCATTCTCCGACGTGCGTCGCGACGGCGTCAGCGCCACGCCGACCCGGTCCGCCCGCATCATGCCCGCGAGCGACGCGCCCAGCGCCCCGGCCACCGTGCCGTCGAGCCGG
>CAHJXG010000158.1 GCA_903644035.1 Rhodospirillales bacterium | reverse complement strand
GGCTGGCCCGCGAGGGCATGGTGCGGCGCCGGGTCGGGGCCGGCACCTTCGTGGCCGATGGCGGCGTGAGCACGGTGGTCGGCGCCGACCTGGCCGACGTGTTCGAGCACCTGAAGGCCATGGGGCAGCGCACCGGCGTGCGGCTGCTGTCCTTCGCCTACGGCGTGCCTTCGGGGGCCGTCGCCGAGACGCTGGGCCTGGCCCCCGGGGAGCGCACGCAGCGCTCGGTGCGCGTGCGCACGGTCGAGGGCGAGCCGTTCTCCCACCTCACGACCCATGTGCCCGAGCGCATCGGCATCACCTATGGCGAGGCGGACCTCGCGGCGGCGCCGCTGCTGAGCCTGCTGGAACGCTCCGGCATCGTCGCGGACCGGGCGAGCCAGGCGATCAGCGCGACGCTGGCCGGGCCCGACGTGGCCGAGGCGCTGCGGCTTGAGGTGGGCGCGCCGCTGCTGTCGCTCACCCGCGTGGTGCACGACGCGGCCGGCGCCGGCGTCGAGCACCTGCACGCGCTGTATCGGCCCGACCGCTTCGCCTTCCACCTCGACCTCACCCGCACCGGCGGCGCCGACCGCCGGCGCTGGCGCCCAAGCCCGCCCCCAACAAGGACAGAGCCATGAGCCAACCGACGCGCCGTGCCGTGCTGACCGCCGCCGCCGTCCTCGCGGCGCCCACGATCCCGCGGGCGCAGCCGGCCTCGGTGAAGCTCGGCATCCTGCAGCCGGTCACGGGCGCGCTGGCGCAGGACGGCGACCTCGGACGTCTCGGCGCCCAGCTTGCCATCGAGGAGGTCAACGCCGGCGGCGGCATCCCCGGCCTCGGCGGCGCGAAGCTCGAGATGGTGTTCGGCGACGCCCGCTCGACCCCCGACGCGGGCACGCAGGAGGTGGAGCGGATGCAGTCGGAGGGCGTCTGCGCCATCGTCGGCGGCTTCGCCAGCCCGATCTGCCTCGCGGCCAGCCAGGCGGCGGCGCGCTACGGCCTGCCCTACGTGGTGGATGTCGGCGTGTCCGACAGCATCGTCACGCGCGGGCTTGCCAACACGTTCCGCTTCGCGCCGGGCTTCGGCAAGGTGGCGTCCGTTGCCCTCGACAACCTGGCCACGCTGAACGACGCCGCCGGCAAGCCCGCGAAGACCGTGGTGCTGGTGCACGAGGACGGGCTGTTCGGCAGCGGGCTGGCCAAGCTCATGCAGGCCGAGCTGCCGAAGCGCGGCTTCGAGATCCTGGACACGGTGGCGCACCCGACGCCGGCGCGCGACATGGGCAACATCGCGCTCCGCATCCGCTCGCTGGCGCCCGACCTGATCCTGCCATCCGACTACTACGCCGAGTTCGTGCTGCTGGCCCGCACGCTGCAGCAGCAGCGCATCAGGCCGAAGGGCATCTACGGCGTGCTGAACGGCGCCGCCTCCAACTACCGCTTCGTCAAGGAGTTCCCGACGCTCGCCGAGGGCCTGCTGGACTGCAACCACTGGGCCGACCCTCGCAACCCCAAGACCCAGGCGCTGCGCCAGGCGGTCGAGGCGCGGGGCAAGTCGTTCGCCTACAACGTGATGCTGAACTACTCCTGCGTGCTGCTGGTGGCCGACGCGCTCAGCCGCGCCGGCAGCGCGGACCGCGCCAGGCTGACGGAGGCGCTCGCCGGGTCCAGCTTCTCCGGCCACATCATGCCGTACGGGCCGACGCGCTTCGTGGGCGGGCAGAACGAGGGCGCAAGCCCCGTCAACACCCAGGTCCAGGGCGGCGACATCAAGGTGATCTTCCCGGCCGCCTTCGCCGACGCGAAGCCCGTGTTCCCGGCCGCCTGACGCCCAGCGGTGTACTCGCCCGCCATCATCGCGGAGGCCGTGGTCAACGGGATGCTCACCGGCGCCGTCTACGCGCTGGTGGCGCTCGGCCTCACGTTGATCTACGGCGTGCTGCACATCATCAACTTCGCCCACGGCGCGCTGCTGACCTGCGCGATGTTCGCGGTGTGGGGGCTGGGCGCCTTGGGTGTCGGTCCCTACGTCGCCATCGTCCCGCTCGTGCCCGGTTTCTTCGCCCTAGGCTACGCCCTGCAGCGCTTCGTGATCGGCCCGGCGAGCCGCGGGCGGGACGGCAACGTGCTGCTGGTCACGCTGGGCCTGGCGATTGCGATCCAGAACGGCCTGCTCGTGCTGTTCCACGCCGACACGCGCTCCCTCGACGCCGGCGACGCGTTCGAGGTCGTGGCGGTCGGACCGATGCTGCTGTCGCAGCCGCGCCTGATCGGCTTCGCCGTGGCCGTGGCGGTCGCCGTCCTGCTCTGGGCGCTGCTGGCACTCACCGACACCGGGCGCGCGATCCGCGCGGTGGCGCGGGAGGACCTGGGCGCCCGCCTGGTGGGCATCGACGTGCGCCACGTCTTCGCCGTCACCTTCGGCCTCGGCTGCGCCTGCCTCGCGGTGGCGGCGGGGCTGCTGATGCCGAGCTACTACGTCAACCCGCGGGTCGGCGAGGCCTTCGTGCTGATCGCCTTCACCATCGTCGTGCTGGGCGGCATGGGGTCGGTCCCCGGGGCGGCCATCGGCGGCCTGGCGGTGGGCGTGGTGGAAAGTCTCAGCGGGCTGTTCCTGGGCGACAGCCTCGGCCAGATCGGCGTGTTCCTGATCTTCATCCTCGTGCTGCTGCTGCGCCCGGCCGGGCTGTTCGGCGCGCGCGCATGAGGGGCTGGCCCATCCTGGCCGTCCTCGCGGCGCTGGCGGCGGTCCCGGCCGTGACGTCCGACAACATCGCGCTGAACTTCATGGTCGGCGCGCTGATCGTGGCGCTGGCGGCGCAGGGCTGGAACCTGCTGGGCGGCTTCGGCGGCCAGCTCTCGTTCGGCCATGCCGCGTTCTACGGCACCGGCGCCTACGTCACGGCGCTGCTGCAGCAGCACGGCGTGAACGCCTGGGCGGGCGCGGCGCTGGGCGTGGCGGCCGGGGCGCTGGTGGGCGCCGTGATCGGGTTCCTGAGCTTCCGCGCCGGGCTGCGCGGCTCCTACTTCGCGCTGGTCACGCTTGCCTTCGCCGAGGTGCTGCGCATCCTGGCCAACGCGGCTCCGTTCACCGGCGGCGCGGCCGGGCTGCTGGTGCGGCTCGATGTGCGCGCTGCCAACTTCCAGTTCGCCAGCCGCGTCACGTTCTTCTACGTCGCCCTCGGCTGCGTCGCGGCGGCGCTGCTGCTCACCTGGTCCATCGGCCGCTCCCGCTTCGGAGCGCAGCTCGCGGCGGTGCGGGAGAACGAGGAGGCGGCCCGCGCGCTCGGCATCGACGCCTTCGCCACCAAGCTGCGCGCCATCACCCTGTCCGCCGCGATCACCGCCGCCGCGGGCGTGCTGTATGTGCAGTACTACCTGTATATCGACGCGGGCCTCGCCTACGGCACCGGCGTGTCGGTCGCGGCGCTGCTGGCGCCGGTCATAGGCGGCGTCGGCACCGTGCTGGGACCCGTGGTCGGCGCCGTGGCGCTGGAGGGCCTCGGCCACTTGACCCGGCTGGTGGCCGGTCCGGTCCCGGGGGTGGACCAGGTGCTGTTCGGCCTGATGCTGGTGGCCGCCATCGCCTTCGTGCCCGGCGGCCTCGTCGGCAGGCGCGCCTGATGCTGGCCGTGCAGGGCGTCAGCAAGCGGTTCGGCGGCCTGCTGGCGGTCGCGGACGCCTCGCTCGCGGTGGAGCGCGGCACCATCACCGGCCTGATCGGGCCGAACGGCGCCGGCAAGACCACGCTGTTCGCCATGGTCGCCGGCTTCGTCCCGCCCAGCGCCGGGCGCATCGCCTTCGAGGGCGTGGACGTCACGGCGGAGCCGGCGCACCTGCGGGCGCGGCGCGGGGTGGTCCGCACCTTCCAGATCGTCCAGCCCTTTGCCGGCCTGTCGGTGCGGGAGAACATCGCCGTGGGCGCGCACCTGCGCCACCCCGGCCGCGCCGAGGCCCTGGACCGCGCCGCCCAGGTCGCCGCCCGCG
>CAHJXG010000157.1 GCA_903644035.1 Rhodospirillales bacterium | reverse complement strand
CGATGAACCCCGCCCCGCCCGTAACCAGTACCCGACTCGACATGCGGCTGTTGTCCTCCAAAGGCGTTCTGGGCAAACCAAGCCGACGCGGTTTGCCAGCATCTTGTCCAACTACAAACACCGGCTTGCTACGTTACGATCCCCTGGTGTTCTCACCTTTCGGTGAGTGCTGCGAAAAAGGCACGGCTCAGGGGGTTTGTGGCGACGGCTCCGCCACGACGAAGCTCACCAGTTCGGCCCCGTCCTCCACCAGGTCGCCCGGAGCGGCGCGTATGGCGTCCACCACGCCCGCCCGCGGCGCCGAGAGCCGCATCTGCACCTTCATCGCCTCGAGCACCATCAGCACGTCCCCCCGCGCCACCGTGTCTCCCGGCCGCACCAGCACGTCCACGACGCGGCCCGGCATTGGTGCCAGCAATCGGTCCCCTCCTGCAACCTCCGCGTGCGGCGGTGCCAAGGGGTCCACCAGGGTCAGCGGGTGGTTGGTCCCATCCAGGATCACCGTCAGCACGCTGCCGCTGCGCACGACCGGAGTCGCGCGGCGCACGCCATCGACCGTGCCGCCGGCCGCGATCACCGTTCCCCCAGGCAGGTCGAGCCGAGTCGAGCCGTCGGCGCAGGAGTGGGCGCGCACGGCATGGAGGGTCTCGCCATCGGCCAGCACGATGTCCTGGTAGCCGTCGCCGTTCATCCGCCATGCCGTCGGCAGGTTCCACGGCGAGAAAGGGTCAAGGCGTCCCGCCCCTGCCACCGCCGCCGCCCGGTCCTGCAGCACGCGCAGCGCCGCAGCGGCCAGCGCCGCATCCGGGACCGGGCCATAACTCGGCATCAGCTCGGCGCCGTGCCGGCCGATGAACCCGGTGTCCAGCTCGGCCGCAGCGAACGCCGGGTGGGCGGCGATGCGGCGCAGCAGGCCGAGGTTCGTCTGCAAGCCCACGACCTGGTACTCGGACAGGGCGTGCACGAGCCGGCGCACCGCCGAGGGCCGGTCGCGGTCCCACACGATCAGCTTGGCAATCATCGGGTCGTAGTGGACGCCGATGGAATCGCCGGGCCGCACGCCGGTGTCCACCCGCACATGCGGCCCCTCGGCGGGGGGCTGGAGGTGGGTGAGCGTGCCCACGGCCGGCATGAAGTCGCGGTCGGGGTCCTCGGCATAGACCCGCACCTCGATGGCATGGCCGTCGATGCGCAGCTGATCCTGCGGCAGCGGCTTGCCGCTCGCGACCAGCAGCTGCCACTCGACCAGGTCCTGCCCGGTGATCATCTCGGTCACGGGGTGCTCGACCTGCAGCCTTGTGTTCATCTCCATGAAGAAGAAGTCGCTACCTTCGACAATGAACTCGACCGTCCCCGCGCCGACATAGCCGATGGCGCGGGCGGCGGCGCAGGCGGCCTCTCCCATGCTGGCGCGGCGCGCTGGGTCCATGCCGGGGGCCGGCGCCTCCTCGACCACCTTCTGGTGCCGGCGCTGGATGGAGCAGTCCCGCTCGAACAGGCTCACGACCTGGCCGTGAGCGTCGGCGAACACCTGGATCTCGACGTGGCGCGGACGGGTCAGGTAGCGCTCGATCAGCACCGTGTCGTCGCCGAAGCTGGAGCGCGCCTCGCCCTTGGCCAGCGCCAGCGCCTCCGCGAAGCCGGCCGCGTCGTCCACCACCCTCATGCCCTTGCCGCCGCCGCCGGCGCTGGCCTTGATCAGCACGGGGTAGCCGATGCGCGCGGCCTCCCCAGCGAGGTGCGCCGGGTCCTGCTCCGCGCCGTGGTAGCCCGGCACCAGCGGCACGCCGGCCTCCTGCATCAGCGTCTTGGCAGCCGACTTGCTGCCCATCGCGCGGATCGCCCCGGGCGGCGGGCCGATGAACACGATGCCGGCGGCGGCGCAGGCGGCGGCGAACTCGGCGTTCTCGCTGAGGAAGCCGTAGCCGGGATGGATGGCCTGCGCGCCGGAGCGCCGCGCCGCGTCGAGGATGCGCCCGATGTCCAGGTAGCTGTCCCGCGCCGGCGCCGGGCCGATGCAATGGGCCGTGTCCGCCATGGCGGCGTGGAGCGCGCCCGCATCCGCCTCCGAATACACCGTCACCGTGCGGATGCCGAGGCGCCGTGCCGTGCGGATGACCCGGCAGGCGATCTCCCCGCGGTTGGCGATCAGGATGGTGTCGAACATGCCCGTCACATCCGGAACAGTCCGAACCGCGTCGGTTCGATGGGCGCATTCAGGCTGGCGGACAGGCCGAGGCCGAGCACCAGGCGCGTGTCGGCCGGGTCGATCACGCCGTCGTCCCACAGGCGGGCGCTGGAATAGTACGGGTTGCCCTGCGCCTCGTACTGCGCCTCCACCGGCGCCTTGAAGGCGGCTTCCTCCTCGGCGGACCAGGTCTTCCCCTGGGCCTCCAGGTTGTCCCGTCGCAGCGTGGCGAGCACGGCAGCCGCCTGGACCCCGCCCATGACGGAGATGCGGGCGTTGGGCCACATCCACAGGAAGCGCGGCGAGTAGGCCCGGCCGCACATGCCGTAGTTGCCGGCGCCGAAGCTGCCGCCCACCACGACGGTGAACTTCGGCACGTTCGCGGTCGCGACCGCCGTCACCATCTTGGCGCCGTCCTTGGCGATGCCGCCGCTCTCGTACTTCCGGCCGACCATGAAGCCGGTGATGTTCTGCAGGAACACGAGCGGGATGCCGCGCTGTGCGCACAGCTCGATGAAGTGCGCCCCCTTCTGCGCGCTCTCGCTGAACAGGATGCCGTTGTTGGCGATGATGCCGACGGGGTAGCCCCAGATGCGGGCGAAGCCGGTCACGAGCGTCGGGCCGTACAGAGGCTTGAACTCCTCCAGCTCCGACCCGTCCACGATGCGGGCGATCAGGGCGCGCACGTCATACGGCTCCCGCACGTCGGCGGGCACGACGCCATACAGGTCCTGGGCGGGATACAGCGGCTCCCGCGGCGGCTGGATGTCGAGCATGGGCCGCTTTACGCTGTTCAGCCCCGCCACGATGGACCGGGCAATGCCGAGCGCGTGGGCGTCATTCTCCGCCAGGTGGTCGGTGACGCCGCTCACCCGGCTGTGCAGCTCGCCGCCGCCCAGCTCCTCCGCCGTCACCACCTCCCCGGTCGCGGCGCGCACCAAGGGGGGGCCGGCGAGGAAAATGGTGCCCTGGTTGCGCACGATGACGCTCTGGTCCGACATCGCCGGCACGTAGGCCCCGCCCGCGGTGCAGCTTCCCATCACGACGGCGATCTGCGGGATGCCGGCCGCCGACATCCGCGCCTGGTTGTAGAAGATGCGGCCGAAATGGTCGCGGTCGGGGAACACCTCGTCCTGGTTCGGCAGGTTGGCGCCGCCGCTGTCCACCAAGTAGACGCAGGGCAGCCGGTTCGCTTCGGCGATCTCCTGCGCGCGCAGGTGCTTCTTCACCGTCATCGGGAAGTACGTGCCGCCCTTCACCGTGGCGTCGTTCGCCACCACGACGCACTCGCGCCCGGCGATGCGGCCCACGCCGGTGATGATGCCGGCCGCCGGGATGTCGCCGCCATACAGGCCGTGCGCCGCCAGCTGCGACAGCTCAAGGAACGGGCTGCCGGGGTCGACCAGCAGGCGCACGCGGTCCCGCGGCAGCAGCTTGCCGCGCCCGGCATGACGTCGGCGGGACGCCTCGCCGCCACCCAGCCGGATCTGGTCCACGGTGCGGCGCAGCTCCTGGACCAAGACCGCCATGCGGTCGCGATTGGCCCCGAAGGCGGCGGACCGCGGGTCCACGCCGCTGTCGAGCACCGTCATTCGGGCGCCTCATGCAGCAGCGTCGGGGCCGGCAACGGCGCGTCGGGATCGGTCATGCCGCCCTTCTAGCGGCCCAACTGCCCCTCGAGCAACGCACGCGCCGCGACGGAGAAGTCCTTGTCGCCCATCCCGAGCTCCGCCAGCCGCGCGTAGGCCGCGCGCGCGGGTTCGCCCAGGACGCTGGCGGCGCCGGTCGCGGCGGCGGCGTCGGTCGC
>CAHJXG010000156.1 GCA_903644035.1 Rhodospirillales bacterium | reverse complement strand
CAGTCTCCGGGGCTGCCGGCCGACGCGCGGCGTGCGTGGGCGGACGGCGGCAAAGGCGGCGTCGATGAGGCCCGCGATCTCAGACGAACCCGGCGTCGTCCCGGGTCATGTGCACGGGCAGGATGATGCGGGCCTGGCTGCCTCCGCTGAGCCGCGTCTCCGTCAGCAGGACGCCCTCATGGGCCTCGACGATCCGGCGCGCGACGGCGACCCGGTCCGTGCCAGGCTCGAAGTGCGGCCGTCCCGCGCCCTCCAAGGCCGGCTCGGCCAAGGACAGCGCGCCCTCGACGGAGCAGCTCACGAGGATCTCCACCGCGCCGTCGCCGCGCCGTCCCGCCGAAAGCTTGACCGCCGAACCCGGCAGCGCGCGGGCCAGCGACGCGCTCACGAGCACCTGGACCGCCCGCTGCATGCTGTCGCGGTCGACGCAGACCGACACGTGCCGCTTGGGCAGGCTCACGCTCAGCTCCACACCGCCCTTCACGCTCACCGGGTAGCAGGCGCGGAGCACCCGGCGCATGACGTCGCCCAGGTCGATCCACTGCACGTCGAGATGCAGGGACCGGTCCCGGGTCGCCGCGAGGTCCAGGGCATCGTTGGCGAGGGCGGCCAGCTCGCGCGAGCTTTCGGCGAGCTGCTGCGTCACCGCCGCGATCTGCTCCGGCCCGGCGGCGCGCCCGGGTTGCGACGCCATAGCCTGCGACAGCGTCACGATGCGCTCGACGGTGGGCTGCAGCCGATGCGACAGCGCCTCGAGGAACTGCGCCTGGATGGCGTTCGCCTCCTCTGCCGACTGCTTCGCCTGGCGCAGCTGCGCCTCGGCATGCTTGCGGTAGAGCACGTCGAGGTAGACGAACAGCGCCGTCTCGATCAGCTCCTGGTCGCCTGATTCGAACGGGCGGCTCACGTTCCCCTCGGAGCGGTTGCCGATGACGAGGGCATGGCCGCTGGACCGGTCGTAGGCCCAGAGGATGAACGGCAGCCGGAGCACGTCGAGCAGCCCGTCGGGCGGCCGGTCGAGCCGGAGCGAGCTGGTGAAGAAGAAGCTGGGCGGGGCCGGGATCATGACGACCTCGTCCGCCTCGACGCTCGTGCCGCCGATGGCATGGGCCACCAGGAACCGGCCGCTGCCGGGCGGCTCCTCCCGCAGCAGGGCGGCGCGGTCGCACAGCGCCGCCTCGACGACGACCTGCAGCAGCGCGCCGCCCACGTCGTGCATCGTCTGCGCCGGCTCGGCGAAGCGGTAGGCCTCTCGCACGAGGCGGGCCACCGTGCGGCTGCGTCGCGCCTCCAGGAAAGCCTGGCTCTGCTCCTCCTGCATGCGCAGCAGCCGGGCGCCGAGGTCGTTGCACTCGTTGCGGTAGTACTGCAGCTCCCGCTCATGCGGGTTGCCGATGCCGACGCGGTTGTTCATCCCGCCACCTCGGTCAGCAGGGTGAGGACCCCGGTCCAGTCCAGCGGCCGGCTGTAGGTCCCGAACGGCGCGATCTCCACCCCTGAGTAGAAGCCGAGCAGCGGGAACGACGCATCCAGGTCTCGCATCATCAGGGCAGCCTCTTCGAAGGGCGCGCCGCTGCGGGCACTGGCCCGGCCGGCGCAGTCGATATAAAGTCCCAGGAAGGGCTTGGTCACCTGAATTCGCGTGCGGGCCGCAGCAGTCCCCTGGCGGACGGAGTCGAGCATCAGCGCGTTGTCGCGCGCCATGATCTGCACCCTGGCGCCCTGGCGGAAGTCCGGCTCGAACAGGGTGATCGAGCCGTTTGCGCGGTTCGCGCCCAGGATCAGGCGGTTGACGTAGGCGTTCTCGTCATAGGGCGCAAAGGGATCGCCATGCTTCTCGCCCAGCGTCGCCACGAGCGACAGGTCGCTGCCATCGGTGCTGCCGAGGCGCAGCCCGAGCATCCGCTCGATGACGGTGAGGGCCGGCTCCCCGTCCAGCTCGTGCACCACCGCGCCGTCGATACGGGTGATCTCCATGAAGCTGCTGACCGGGCGGCAGCCGTGCATCACGACCGTGTCGGCCTTGATCGCGGGCGGGAACACCAGGGCGACCGCCGAATGCTTGCTCACGCCCTCCCCGTCGAACACCCAGCCGTCGGAGAGGTTCATGTCCGTGAGCAGGCCGCCGCCGATCAGGTTGACCCGCTTGGCGCCAAGCCCGGCGTGGAACCCCTCGACGATCGCGCTCGCGTAGTGCAGCCGGAGCGGGACGGTGGATGCGGTGCTGTCGAAGAACAGCAGGACCACCGCGCCGTCGGCCGCCTGGCTGGCCACCGCGCGCGCGAGCGCCTCCCCGGCCTGCGCCTCCCCGGCGAGCAGGTCACGGGTGACGTGGACCTGCGGCACGAGGCTGGAGGCGGCGAACGCGATGATGCCGACCTCCATGCCGCTGTAGCCAAGCTCGCCGCCGCCGATGGCCCCAGCCGCCGAGCCGCCCACCACGGGCACGTCGCCATAGGCCGCCTGAAGCGCCGCGAGCGCCGCCGCCGGATCGTGCTTGCCGCCGCAGAACACCAGCAGGAGGACGGGCGCGATGGCCCCAAGCAGCGCACAGCAACGTTCGATGACGGTGGTGGTGTCATAATGCAGGGCGTAGGCAACATGAACCGAGTTGCTTGGAACTTCGGCCAGATCCGTAACAGGGCTCGTCGACATTCCGGATCGATAGCACAGGGCGAAGCACATTTGACAGAAATGTTATGAAGATCCGATTTCCGATGCTTTGTTCGGACCCCTTACCCACCGAATGTATCGAATTTTTGCTCAAAATAGCCGTTATATACTGTTTTTGGGACGATCTGTGCCGCCTGGGCGAGACGGAACGAATCGGAGTTCGCCGACGCTGCGCCAGGACGGCCCCTGTCCATCGCCCCGCAACGACCATATCCTGACGAGCCGCCATGGCGGGGACGGGCGCGACGGGACGGCCGGGGCGCCGTCGATGCAGCGACACGGGCGGCGTGACGGCGCCGGCCGCTCAGGAGGAGCAGGCATGGTGCGGCTGAACGAGATCAGGGCGGGGGAGACCGCCGCGGCGCTGCCGGCGGCTCCGGACGCCGGGGTGTTCTTCATCGGACGCATCCACACGCCCTGGACCGACCGCCTGGCCTGCCCGCGCCAGGGCCGGCTCGACGGCCCGACCTGCCGGATCGAGGTGTTCGCGCCCTGGGCGCCGGCCGGGCTGGAGGGCATGGGACAGTACGAGCACCTGGAGGTGCTGTATTGGCTGCATCTGTCCCGGCGCGACCTGCTGCGGCAAAGCCCGGCGAATGACGGCTCCGCCCGCGGCACCTTTTCGCTCCGCTCCCCCGTGCGGCCGAACCCCATTGGCACCAGCCTGGTGCGCCTGCTCGGCATCGAAGGGACGAGCCTCATGGTCCGCGGCCTCGACTGCCTGGACGGCACGCCGCTGATCGACCTCAAGCCGGACCGCTGCGCCTTCACGCCCGTCGCCCCGCGCCAGCCGGGCGATGACGAGGTGGCGACGTAGCGGCGCCCGGTCAGGGCGATCCCGCCCCCTGCACCTGGCGCAGCCAGTCCTCAAGGTTGTAGAAGTTGTCGATCCGCGCCACCCGGCCGCCGCGCAGCGTGAAGAACGCGCCTGCCGGCAGCACGTAGGTCTGGCCCCGCGCCTCCGGCAATCCGGGCGCGGTGCGCTTGTAGGTGCCGTGCACCACGAATTCGGCCGCGGCCCGGGTGCCCGTGGGGTCCGTCATCACCACGAGGTCGGCCAGGCGTTCCGCGTAGCTCTCGTCCATGCCGGCCATGAAGCGGGCGAAGGCGTCCCGGCCGACCTCCCGCCCGCCCTGGTTGATGCCGTGCTCGACGTCGTCGGTCAGCAGTGCCAGCATGGCGGCGAAGTCCCCGGCGTTGAACGCCGCGTAATACGCGCGCACCAGGGTTTCGGCTTCGGTCATCACGCCTCCTCATAGGGCTGCATCCCGGCCACCGCCGCCGGCCTGTCCCTGGCCCCGTGCGGCGGCCAGTCATGGTGGTTGCGCACGGCGCCATGCTCCCGCACCGCATCGAGCCGCGCCGCGTCCAGGTCGGCCCAGAGCCAGCCCGAGGCGTCCGCCCTCTCGGCGATCACGCCGTCCTCGGGGAAGCCGCGATCCGCCGGGCCATAGACGCCGGCCCGGCCGCGGTTGCAGTCCAGGGTGGCGAGCCACGGCGCGTCGCCCACGGTGGGGGCAACGGCCACGAAGCACTGGTTCTCGATGGCCCGCGCGCGGGCCGACAGGCGCACGCGGTTGAAGCCGTGCATCGTGTCGGTGCAGGTGGGCACGAGAATCAGCCAGGCGCCGGCCTCAACCTGGGCGCGCACGAGGCTCGGGAACTCGGCGTCGTAGCAGATGGCGATGCCGACGCGGCCCCAGTCGGTCTCGAACACGCGCTGCGGGGCGCCCGCGCCGATGGCCCAGTGCTCTGCCTCGAACCGGGTCATCACCTGCTTGTCCTGGAACGCGAGGCGGCCGTCCGGCGCGATGAGCGGGGCGCGGTTTACGATGCGCGCGCCGATCCGCCGCGGCAGCGTGCCCGGCAGCAGCCAGACGCCGTGGCGGCGCGCGGTGTCGCGCATGATGCGCAGGATCTCACCGGAGGCGGCGCAGACCGCGTCCCGCTCGGCCACCGGTTCGGGCACGGCGCCAAAGGCGGCGGCCACCTCCATGCAGGCATACTCCGGCATGACCAGAAGCTGCCCGCCCCCCGAAGCGCCGGCCGCAACCAGCCCATCCAGCTTGTCGGCATACGCGGCCAGGCCGGCGATCCGCGTGACCGGATACTCCAGCACGCCGAGGCGCAGCGTCATGTCGTGTCCTTGGCCGCGTCCCCGGCGAGGTCCTTGGTCCAGAACTGCATCGGGTGGTCCGTCTCGCGCTCCTGCCCCACGTCGCGCCAACGCATGGTGCAGGTCAGGCCAGGGCGCCGTGCAAAGCCGCGGCGGTGCCAGAACCTGTCGAGCGGCACCGCGTCCGGCGGTCGCATCGGGTGGTCGTCCGGGCGCCGCACGGCGCAGAACGCGGCGTGGCGATAGCCGAGCGACCGTGCATGGGCCTCCCGCCGCTCGAAGAACGCGACGCCCACCCCGGCGCCGCGATGCTCCCGCAGCAGCACGCTCTCCCCGAAGTAGAACCAGCGGGCGGGATCAAGCCCGGCCGCCCGGAACGGCGCGACGACGTTGTCGGTCTCGTCCAGCAGCGGCAGGCAGGATGACACGCCCACCGCCGCCGGCCCGTCCCAGGCAATCACCAGCGCCGCCTGCGGGCAGCGCGCGTAGGTGGCGATGTACTCGGCCTCATGGGCGTCGTCGCCGTCGTACAAGTACGGCCAGTCGCGGAACACGATGCGGCGCAGCCGGGCCAGGGCGGGGACATGCGGCAGGATCGCGCTGCCGATGACGGTGGCGATCTCAAGCATCGGTGGTCGCGGTCAGCCGCGGACCGGGGCAAGGCGACGGAGCATCACGCAGTCTACTCTGCCGCGTCGGGCCGTTCAATGCCGTCGCCCTCCCAGGGCGGCGGGTCGCGGAACCGGGCGGCGAGGAAATCCACGAAGCGGCGCACCTTCGGCGACAGGTGCCGGGCCGAAGGGTAGACGGCATAGATGTTGAAGTCCGCCAGACGCCAACCCGGCAGCACCGGCAGCAGGCAGCCGTCCCGCAGCGCCTCGCCGACGATGAAGCTGGGCTGCAGGATGATGCCCTGATCCGCCAACGCCGCGGCCATCAGCGCGTCGCCGTTGTTGGCCACCAGGCTGCCGGACACCCGGACCTCCTGCTCCCCCTGCTCACCATGGAACCGCCAGATGTCGCCGTCGCTGGAATAGCTGTACACGAGGCAGTCATGCCCCGGCAGGTCCGCCGGCGACGCCGGCCGGCCACGGCGGTCCAGGTAGCCCGGCGAGGCGCACACGACGAGGCGGCAGGACGACAGGCGCCGGGCGATCAGGCCGCTCTCCGCCAGCCGCCCGATCCGAACCGCGACGTCATAGCCCTCCTCGACCAGGTCCACCACGCGGTCGTTGAGCACCAGCTCGACCCGCAGCCGCGGGTTGTCCCGGCGAAACCCGGCGATGGCGGCGGCGAGGTGGCGCGTGCCGAAGCTCATGGGGGCGTTGACCCGCAGCGTGCCGCGCGGTTCCGCCTGCCGGTCGGCGGCGCTCGTCTCCGCCTCCTCCATCTGCTCAAGGATGCCGTGGGCGCGGGCGTAGAACGCCGCCCCGGCCTCGGTCAGGCTCTGCCGCGCCGTCGTGCGGTTGAGCAGCCGTGTGCCCAGCCGGTCCTCCAGCGCCTGGATGTAGCGCCCGACCATGGCCGCGGTGACGCCCAGTTCGCGCGCCGCCGCAGCCTGGCTGCCACGGTCCACGGTGCGCACGAGCGCCGCAAGCTGGAGGAACCGATCCATGCCGTCGATATATCAGGTATCGAACAACCCGAGCAGCCCGGCATTCTCCATAGCCCGGTGATGCACCACCTTGCGGGTCAGCCATTGCATCCGAGGCAGGACCCCATGGATACGCCCGCCCAGCGCCCGATCGATCCACCCAACCGCCCGGCGGGAGTTGCTGCCGAATGGCTGCGCATCGGGGGCGTGGCGCTGGCCGTGCGCGACCTCGACCGCGTGGCGGCGTTCTACCGCGACGTCATCGGGCTTGAGGTGATCGCGCACGACGGCGACGCCATCCGTCTGGGCGCGGGCGGCAGCGTGTTCCTGAACCTGCTGCACCGGCCCGGCGCGCTGCTGGACGACCCGGCCACCGCCGGGCTGTTCCACACCGCCTTCCTGCTGCCGTCCCGCGCCGAGCTGGGGCGCTGGCTCGCGCACTACCGGGCGCTGGGCGGGCAGCTCGACGGGGGCGCCGACCATCTGGTGAGCGAGGCGGCGTATCTCCGCGACCCCGAGGGCAACGGGATCGAGGTCTATGCCGACCGGCCGCCGGCACAATGGCGCTGGCACGGTGACGGGGCGGAGCGCCGGGTCGAGATGGCCAACCGGCCGCTCGACGTGCCAGGCCTGCTCCGCGCCGCCGCGACGCCGTGGGGCGGCGCACCGCCCGGCACGCGGATCGGCCACGTCCACCTGCGGGTCGGCGATGTCGGAGAGGCCGTGCGCTTCTACGCCGGCGCGCTCGGCCTGGACCTCACGGCGGGCTGGGACAAGGCCGCGTTCCTGTCGTCGGGCGAG
>CAHJXG010000155.1 GCA_903644035.1 Rhodospirillales bacterium | reverse complement strand
TGCGGCGCGGCGCGCGACATGCAGTCGGCGTTCACCGCGATGCAGCGGGGCGGCGCGGCCCCTCGGGCGTCCGGCGGACAAGGCCGGGTGGTGCCGGCCATCGTGTTCCACGGCGACCGGGACACCACGGTGAACCCGCGCAACGGCGACGCGGTGGTCGAGCAGTCGGCGCAGGGCGCGTCCCTCGGCACGCAGTCGGAGGATGGCCAGGTGCCCGGCGGCCACGCCTACCGCCGCACCCGGCGGACCGACGCGGACGGCCGGACGGTGATCGAGCAGTGGGTGGTGCACGGCGCGGCCCATGCCTGGTTCGGCGGCAGCGCCGCCGGGTCCTACACCGATCCGCGCGGGCCCGACGCCACGGGGGAGATGCTGCGCTTCTTCCTGGAGCATCCCCACCCCGCGCCGGCCGCCGCGGGCTGACTGCGCCCGCGTCAGAGGGCGCCGACGTGGCGCTCGATGATCGCGAGGTTCCGCAGGTTGGCCTTCAGCGCCATGTCGAAGATGTCGCCCAGCACCGGCACGCTGCCGCCGAAGACCTCCAGCGCGACGTTGCCGAACATCCGGGCCAGCTGCGGGCCGGGCACGCCGAGCTGCGCGGCCTCGTAGATGATGTAGAGGGAGATCGCCCCGAGCACCGCGTCGCCGCCGACCGGCACGAGGCCCACGATGCCGTTCAGGCCGAAGCGGAAGCGCGTGCCCGGCAGCCTGAACACGCCGTCGATCAGCCAGGCGAGCCGGCGCAGCCGCCTCAGCCGGGCCAGCATGTCGGGGCGTGCGGAAAGCGGAATGGTGCCGGCCCAGGCCATGGTCTGTCTCCCGACGGATTGACCGCGCCGATGTTGTGCGGGGCATGGCGTTCTTCAATGCTGCCCTTGCGCCGCACCGGGGGCGGCGGCTGCCCGCATCCCGGGATCAGCCGAGCGCGGCGGCGGCGATGGCGAGCAGCAGCGCGGGCGGCATCACCAGCGCGCCGAGCTTGAGGAAGGCCCACGCGCCCACGTGGTGCCCCTCGCGCCGCAGCGCGGTGAGCCATAGGATGGTCGCGAGCGACCCGGTGACCGACAGGTTCGGCCCGAGGTCCACGCCGATCAGCACGGCGGCGCGCACGGGCTCGGGCACCTGGGCCATCTCGACCACCCGGCCCGCCAGGAGGCCGGCCGGCAGGTTGTTCATCAGGTTGCAGCCGACCGCGAGCGCGACGCCCGCCCCCCAGGCCCCCAGCGTCGCCGACCGCTGCACCAGGTCGTGCAGCAGCCCGGCCAGGCCGCGGGTGGCCCCGGTCCGCTCCAGCGCCTCCACCAGCACGAACAGCCCCGCGACCAGCGGCAGCACGCCCCAGGAGACGTCCCGCAGCACCGCCATCGGGCCGGACCGGGAGCGCAGCAGCACCAGCGCCGTGGTGGCGGCGCCGGCGATGAACGTGGGCAGGCCCAGCCGAAGGTCGAACGCCGAGGCCGTGAGCAGCACGGCCGCGGTGGCCGCGATGCCCGCGGCCGCCATCCTGCCGCCCGCCGACAGCCGGGGCCGCTCGATCTCGGACGAGATGCCCTGCCGCAGCGCCGCGCGCTGCGTCCAGCGCAGGACGACGTAGGTGGCGCCGATGGACAGCAGCGACGGCAGGGCGTAGCGCGGCAGCCAGGCGAGCAGCGGCGGCATGTGGCTGCCGTAGATCACGAGGTTCGCCGGGTTGGAGATGGGCAGCACGAAGCTGGCCGCGTTGGCGATGAAGGCGCAGATGAGCAGATAGGGCAGCGGCTGCTCCGCCTTCGCCGCCCGGGCCACGGCGGCGACGGCGGGGGTCAGCACCACGGCGGTCGCGTCGTTCGACAGGAAGACGGTGACGACCGTGCCCACCGCGAACACCAGGGTGAACAGCCGGGTGGCGGAGCCGCGGGCCAGCACGGCCGCCTCGGCGGCGAGCCAGTCGAACAGGCCCTCCTGCCGGGCGACCTCGGCGAGCAGCATCATGCCCACCAGGAACAGGTAGACGTCGCCGCCCTTCATCACGCCGCCGAGCGCGTCGGGCATGGGCAGCAGGCCGAGCAGGACCAGCAGGGCCGCGCCCGACGCCGCCCAGACGAACTCGGGCCAGGCGAACGGCCGGAGGATCACCCCGGCGGTCGCGGCGGCGGCGATCCCCCAGATGGTCCAGGGCGAGGCGGCGAGCGCGCCGATCACGCGAGCGCCGGCGCGGCGGACGCGCCGGCCTCCCGGGTTTCCGGCATGAAGGCCGCGAAGAAGGCCAGCCCGCCCGCGGCGATCGCCGCGAGGTAGAGGAACCCCGCCGTGAAGCCGAACCACTGCACGACGTAGCCGGCCGTCGCGTTGCTGAGCGCGGCGCCGATGCCCACCGACAGCGCCATCAGCCCCTGGGCGAAGTTGAACCGCCCGGTGCCGCGCATCAGGTCGGAGGCGATCAGCACCGAGATCACGCCGAAGATGCCCGCCGCCACCCCGTCCAGGAGCTGGATGCCCACCACGGCATAGGGGCTGTCGGTCAGCGTGAACAGCACGCCGCGCAGCGGCAGGACGGCCATCGCGACCAGGAAGATGGTCTTGCGCCCCACACCCCGCGCCGACGCCCGGCCCACCGCCCAGGCCACGCCCACCATCACGAACTGCGCCGCGATGATGCAGGCGGAGAGCGCGATGGCGTCAGACCCGGGATGCGCCTGCGCCAGCACCTGCCCGGCCATCGGCAGCATCGCCGCGTTGCCGAAGTGGAACAGCACCACGGAGGCGAGGAAGACCCGCAGGTCCCGCCGGCGCAGCAGCTCCCGGATCGGCACCGGCTCGCGCTGATGGGCCGGGTCCTCGCCGCCGCGCGCGCGCTCATGGTCGATCTCGGCGGGGTTGACGAGGGTGACGACCGCGGCGCTCGCCAGCGCGAAGGCGCAGACGAGGTAGAAGATCCAGGAATAGCCGAGATAGGTCCCGAGCGCCCCGGCCAGCACGGCGGCCAGCAGGTTGCCGGCGTGGTTGAAGCTCTCGTTGCGGCTGACCCGCGCATCCAGCAGGCGGCGTCCCACCAGGCCGAGGGAGACCGCGGCGATCGCCGGCGGGATCACGGCGGAGGCCGCGCCCAGCATGGCCTGCGCCGCGATGACGGCGAAGAAGCGCGGGAACACCACGATCAGCAGGCAGCCCGCGCCGACCAGCAGGCCGGAGGCGGCGATCAGCAGCCGCTTGGCGCGCGTCCCATCCACCAGCAGCCCCGCCGGCACCTGGAAGACCGCGGCGGCGATGGAGGACGCCGCCATGGCGATGCCGATGGCGCCGGAGTCCCAGTGCTCGCCTCCCTTCAGGAACACGGCCAGGTAAGGCCCCACCCCGTCCCGCACGTCCGCCATCAGGACGTTGATGCCGTCCAGCCCGCGCAGCGAGCGCGCCGAGGCCTGGGCCGCATCCGCTGCCCTCTCCGGCGCTGGCCTTGGTCGCTGGTTGTCGGTCACCGTGTCCCCGCCTCGTCAAACGCAACAGGGACGCAGCAATCAGCGTGCCAAGACGCTCGCAACGGATGGCCGCAGGAGGGCGGATGCCGACGAACCCGGCGACGTCTGGAAAGACGACACCCCGCCGTCCCCGAAGCGGACGGGCCGCGGGCCAAAACCATTGCTGCCGGCCGTCGAACTTTGCCTGCCCCCTGGGCGTATGATAGGTCCCGCCTGTCTACCGCCCCGTCGTAAGGACTGCCCCATGGTCGCTTCAGCAATCCGATCCCGCGTGACCGAGGGGCGGCCGCATCCGCGCGGGGCCACCTGGACCGGGCGCGGCGTGAACTTCTCCCTGTTCTCCGCGAACGCCACCAAGGTCGAGCTGTGCCTGTTCGACAACGACGGCGAGACCGAGATCGAGCGGATCGAGCTGCCGGAGTACACCGACGAGGTCTGGCACGGCTTCCTGCCCGACGCGCGGCCCGGCACCGTCTACGGCTACCGCGTCCACGGCCCCTACGCGCCGGAGGAGGGCCACCGGTTCAACCCGAACAAGCTGCTGATCGATCCTTACGCGAAGGCGCTGGTCGGGCACCTCAAGTGGGGGCCGGAGCTGTTCGGCTACCAGATGGAGTCGATGGACGACCTGACCTACGACGAGCGGGACAGCGCGCCGCTGATGCCGAAGTGCCGGGTCATCGATCCCGCCTTCACCTGGGGCGACGACCGCCGGCCGCAGACGCCCTGGGAGCACACCGTCATCTACGAGGCGCATGTGCGCGGCATGACCATGCGCCACCCGGCGGTGCCGGAGGAGCTGCGCGGCACGTTCCGCGGCCTCACGGCGCCCGAGGTCATCCAGCATATCAAGTCCATCGGCGTCACCGCGGTGGAGCTGCTGCCGGTCCACATGTTCGTGGACGACAGCCAGCTGCTGGAGAAGGACCTGGTGAACTACTGGGGCTACAACACCATCAGCTTCTTCGCCCCGGCCCGCCGCTACGCGAGCGTGCCCGACTTCGCCTTCTCCGAGTTCAAGGAGATGGTGGCCCGCCTGCACCACGCGGACCTCGAGGTCATCCTGGACGTCGTCTACAACCACACGGCGGAGGGCAACGAGCGCGGGCCGACCCTGTCGTTCAAGGGGATCGACAA
>CAHJXG010000154.1 GCA_903644035.1 Rhodospirillales bacterium | reverse complement strand
AATTCAACGTCGCCAAGTACCTGGCCGCCAACCCGGACGTCCGCGCGGCGAATCTGGATCCGTTGCAGCATTTTCTGGTCCACGGTCAATCTGAGGGCCGCACGGCGTTCGCGGTCTGATGCCAAGGCAGCTCGTGACTCCAGACAGAATACGGATCGATCCGATATGTCTGGCTGATGATTGGCCCGTTGCGGGGAAGCCTCACACCATGCCCCCACTCTCGGTCGTCTTGACACTTTGGCCGTCCGTCACGGCCGCGGTCGGCCTGACCTCGCGACCGGTCCGCTCACGGTCACGCGTGACCAGAACGATGATTGACCATCTCCCACGTGCCGTCGTCGGGTAGTCGCGCGAACCACCGATAGACGGTGCGCCAGGGCGGGAACGTGTCGGGCGTCAGCCACTACGCGATACCGCCACGGAGCACGTAGCCGATGGCGTTTACGACCTCTCGCATCGGGGTAGGCCCGCTTGCTGGCTGCACTTGGCCTCGAACGGCAAAAATGGGCCAAGGATGGCCCACCCCGCATTGGTCAGGTCGCTTCCACAGCGCAGCCCAGCCCGGCTCTGTCGCGCGCAGGTAGTGGAGGTCCACATCGTTGTCCCGTCCAGTCCTTGCAAGCTCGACGAAATATGATCCGGCCTGGCCGCCCATCCCTTACTCAGTCATGTCGCACGCGTTTCGAGATGGCCTTTCAGGCCGTGCGAACCGTTCAAGCAACGGAGCTTCTGCATCGCAACAAACATCACTTGACGTGTAAAAAAGTGCAGGTTAACACGTATGAGTGGTGCAAACTTGATGCAGTCACGATAAAGCCAGCAAAGTCGTCTGCGAAAGCCCGCATGGCGCTGCCAAGTCAGGACGCAGCATGAAAAAAAACTCGCGCTATGGTTGCATTGATCATGTTAAAGATGGCTATATCCAAGGCTGGGCTATCGACTCATTGCGTGGAAGCAATGCTGCGAGCCTATTCTTATTTTTGGATGAGACGCCTGTCGCCAACTTCTTTTGCGATGTCGACCGGCCAGACCTGGAAAATGCCGGGTTGCGCGGCAAGCAAACAGGATTCCGCTTTGCGCTTCCTGAACGCTACCTTGATGGCGAACCTCACACCATCTCTGTACGCTTCCACAGCGGTGAGTTCCTGCTGTTCCCCGATGGCCGGGGCGGTATGGCGAAGTCGGCCGTCGTGACGATGCACGCTTCCGTGGCATTGACGGGTGTCGTGGACGGCTACGCCCAGGGCGTCCTGCGCGGCTGGGCATTGCGCCAGGGTCATGGCCAGCAGGTCAAGCATGGCGGTGTCGACCTGCGGATCTTGCACGAAGGGGTCGAGGTGGCCCGGATCAAGGCAGACAAGTATCGTCCGGACGTGGCCAAGGCGCTGAGTTGCGATGCGCATTGCGGCTTCGTGTTTCGGCCCCCGATGCGGTTCCGCGACGGCAAGTCATATACCTTGGCGTTCCACTTCGCCATCTCAGACAAGCCGCTGGAGGGGAGCCCGGTCACGTTCGAGTGCCCAGCTCACCTGTCCGACACGCGGATCGCGCGTTTGCATAGCGTGGTCGAGGACATGAGCACGCAGCTTTGGCGGATGAAACGCGAACTCAAGGACCTGCTGTCAGAACGTGTGTTTACCTTGGGTGATTACGACTCGTGGGCACGTCAATACCACGTCGCATTGCGTCACCGCAGGCGCCAGCTCCCCTGGCCGGCAAACCGGCCGCAGCCGCTCGTCAGCATCTTATGTCCTGTTTACCGGCCACGCATGTCTGATTTCACTGCTGCGGTGGAATCGGTGCTGGCGCAGACTTACCCAAACTGGGAACTGATCCTGGTTGACGATTGCAGCAAGTCCAAGGAGTTGACTGCTGCCATTGCAAAGTTTTGCGCAAAGGACCAGCGTATTCAGGTCGTAACGCATCAAAAGAACTCTGGCATCAGCGGCGGCACGAATACAGCCATTGCGGCGGCGAAAGGTCAGTATATCGCTTTTTTTGATCATGACGACTTGCTGCTCGAGGTCGCCGTCGAGGTCATGGTGGAAACGGCGCTGAAGTCCGGGGCGCGAGTCTTGTATTCTGATGAAGACAAGGTCGACGATTTTGGGCGGTATTCGGATCCTAACCTGAAAACCGACTGGAATTACCGGCTCATGCTAAGTCAGAACTATGTCTGCCATTTCCTGGTCGTGGAAGCGTCGACGCTCCGCGCGGTGGGGCCGCTCCGGTCCAAATACGACGGCGCACAGGACCATGACCTCATCCTGCGCCTGTCGGAGGCGGTGGACCCGGCGCACATCGTCCACGTGCCGGAGGTCATTTATCATTGGCGCAAAACTCCTGGTTCCACCGCCACGGGGATCTCTGCGAAGTCCCACGCAGTTGATGCAGGCTTGATGGCAATAAAAGATCATCTGCAACGGCGAGGTTATCCTGTTTCGATGTCCACCATCAGGGGAGAGACAACCTACAGGGTAAAATGGTCATTCCAAGAGGAGCCGAGCGTTACAGTCATCATCCCGTTTAGGGAGCAAATTGACCGTACAAGACGTTGTCTTGAGACTCTTATTGCAACGACCAAATTTAAGAACTTTGATATCATTCTGGTTGATAACTGGTCCAGCAGCCGCGAAGCGGCAACATTCACTGCAAAAGCGCAGAAGGACGAACGAGTGCGTGTCATACGAGTTGAGGAACCTTTTAACTACTCCCGCCTCAACAATATTGCTTGCTCTCAATCTCAGAGCGAATACTTTGTTTTCATGAACAACGACGTGTTTGTGGAACAGTCAGACTGGTTACGCTTACTGGTCGATGAGGCGTTGGCCGATAGGAGCGTAGGAGCTGTGGGCGCCAAGCTCGTATATCCCGACCGCACCATACAGCATGGCGGCGTGATCGTGGGCGCCGGTGGCGGCGTGGGCGATCATGCCAACCGCGGACGGGAGATCGACGATCCATTCTACATGGGCCGGAGCCTCTGCACCCAGGAGCTTTCCGCGGTGACCGGTGCTCTGATGTTGTGCCGAGCGGACGCATTTCAGCAGATCAAAGGATTCGACGAGGCGGACCTGGCGGTCGCCTTCAACGACGTGGATCTTTGCTTGAAGCTGCGTCGTGCCGGCTTCAAGGTGATCTACTGTCCTGATGTCGTGGCAGAGCACCATGAGTCGGCCAGCCGGGGCGACGACACGGATAGCGTGCATCTCGGGCGCTTCCTCTACGAAGAACAGGTCATGATGACACGCTGGAGTTCCGAAATCCGCAATGATCCTTTCTACAATCGCAATTTTTCCAGCACCGGAGGCGTCTTTCAGGAACTGTCCGCAACCGTGTTGCGCCCCCCGAGCGGCGGGGATACGGAGAACGCTCCCAATGCGGCAAACGGAATAGTGCGACTTGCCGCCAGCGCGGACTGAAAAGGCAAGATCTTTTGTAGGAAGACATGAAACGGTTCGGGCATCAGCCCGACCGTGGTTCCCCCAGTGAGGAGCTTGTGGCCACTAGCGCTTGCAACGACCCAAGCTTTTCGCCGCCGCCGATTGATTGAGAGTGGAAACAGTCGCCGTTGCGAGCCGTACCGGTCATACTCGACCGCGCGGCCCGCAACGAACACTTAACGGCTAAGAACGCCGTTTCTCCCGGAAGCTGGGCAGCCACCACTTCACCGGTTGCGGCTCGTTTACCTTGGGAACGCGCGGCACGCGCGGTGCTTTGCGTGCCGCAGGTTTCGACTTCACGGGAGCCACGGACACCAACTCTGCCAGCGGCAGGTCGGGTGGTCGCTCGGCAGGCGCTGCCATGTGAACTTGCAGGCTTTCCTCCGCCGCCTCGCGGGCACGACGCTCAAGGCTCAACGCCTCGGCATGGGCAAGCTCGGCATGGGCAAGCCGGGTTTGCGAGGCTTGAAGGGCAGCCTGCGCATCCTGCAGAGAGCGTCGGGTGACGCCATGCGCGGTCCGCTCCGTTTCCAACGCCGCTTCCAGCTCAGCGACGCGCGCCTTGAAACCTGCTGTCGGATCGTTGTCGCTCCGGCTGTTCAGGACAACCACCGGAACTCCGCCATCCTGCACGAAGCGGTGGCGCGGACGCACTTGGTCGGCCCGTTGCTGCGGCGGTTGGCGAGACGGGCCTTGCAGGCCCAGGGCGCGACGCATGCGACTTTCGGTCGCCTGGGTGTCGCTGGGTGATAAGGGAAGATTCTCGTCTGAGTCGGGCATCCGCTCTCATTGGGTTAGGTTGTAAAGAAACTATACTCAGCGCCAGGACTTGCACCAAAATTGGGTCTGTCTTGCTCGATCAAAACCAACGGTTGTGCACAAAGGCTAACTTGAAGGGCTGAGCCATTCATATAGGCGAGCCGCTTGAATTTGTCCAGCAAACTTTTCGAATACAAAACTACTTATCGCGTTGCAGTCACCAAAGCAGTTTTACCGTGCCAGCTCAGCATCCAATGCGGTCAGGAGAGCCATGATGCGGTTGCGGTTCACCCCGAAATCGTAATGCCCCTTCAGGCTGTAAGAATACAAAACAAGCTCACTCTGACCAGTATTTACTGGCAGCACCTGCACCAATACAATATCCGGAAAACCGAACACTCGGCTTCGCACGACGTAGTCGGCACGGAGACGTCCGGGATCTACGGCCAGGGCATCGGTGCGCGGCTGCATCGACAGGATGTCACGCATGATGGCAAGCAGTCGTTCTGGCGCCACGTCAAAGCGCCGGGTCTGCAGGTCCGGCGTCGGCGTGAACCCCGCGGGTCCCGCGAGGCAGGTGTTGGGCGACGCTGGACGCCGGATTTCGGAGATGTTGCCCGGTGCCGGCGCCGCCACGTCCTTGACCATCCCGCATCCTCCGGCCAGCAGCGCCAAGGCCAACGCGGCAGGTCCCGCAATGGCTGCCATCAACCCGTCTCCGCCATGTCTCTCAAGATCCTGGGCTAAGCGGCATAAGGCATGGACACCGAGGCACCAGGTGCCACCGTGCCGACGCCGACGGGCTGGAGATAGACGCCGAGGTCCGCGTGGCCAAAGGCGCTGCGCAGCGCCTGGGGCACGTCGGCGTCCCGCTTGGCTGTCGCGGGATCGACGTTGGTGGCCGGGCAGCGCCGGGTGCGGCAGGCCACGCGGCACTCCACCGACCCGACCATCAGTGACTTGCCAATCCAGTCGAACTCCGCCCAGGCCGGCAGGCGGTCCACGTAGATGTTGGCGCGAAAGCGCATGGGGTCCAACCGTCGGCCCATTGCCGTCTCCACCGCCCGCAGGCTCGCGAGGTTGATGAGCGACACGCTATCCATGAGGTCCGGCGCCGGCGCGCCGATGTCGGTGAACCGATGGCCGGGAGCCGAGACGACGCGCACCCGGCCGCGGGCTGCCTCCCCGACGAATGCCGTAAAGAAGTCCTCGATCGCGGCCCGGCCTGCCGCGTCGTCGAGCACGCCCTCCGCGACGATCCGACCGTCCAGCCGCACGACCAGGCGGTGGTCCGGGCCGAGCCGCGTCTGCAGCCGTGCCAAGGCCTCGTTTCTGGCGAGCATCAGGAAGTTGGTCTTGGCGAGGGGCTGCGGCTGCGCCGGGTCGAACGCTGTCGTTCCCAGTGCCAGCGCGAAGCTGCGGTCAAGCTCGATGCCATGGGCATGGGTGAGCGCCAGCGTCTCCAGAGGCTCGGGGCTTAGACCTTTGACGGGGTAGCGGAACAGCCGCACGACCACGCCGGTCATGCGACGGGCCAGCACATTGCCGGGACAGCGGGTCGACGCCAGGCATGAACCGGATGGCTCAGCGTGGCCTGCACAGCCTTAAAGCCGAATTCGCCCTGGGATGGCCGGCCATGAGCCGAAGCGACCGCTTCGGCCCATGGCACAGGCCCCGTCACATGGTTCGGCGGCCAACGACGGCATGGTAGATCCATAGTACGACAATCGCTCCGACAATGGCGACGATCATGCTATAGATATTGAAGCCCGTCACCGGCGCGGCGCCAAGAAGCGAGAACAGGAACCCACCCACAAGGGCGCCGACGATGCCGAGCACGATATCCAGCACAACGCCCTGGCCGGTGCCGACATAGATCTTGCTGGCAATGAAGCCGGCGATAAGCCCCAGAACAAGCCAAGCGATGATGCCCATCAGTTTGATTCCCTTTGCAGGCCGCAGTTGAAGTAAACCCGGCATACATCGGGTTCAAAGCTGCCAACGCAGCCGTCAGCCCGCCGTTGCCACCGCCCAGCAAGATTTCTGCCGCAACCGTCGCCCACGGGCGGCCCAGACTGCCGCGACCTGCTCCACCTTGCCGTGCCGCCCTGACCCTTTGCGCCGCCGGGCCTGGGCGACGCCGTCACGCCCCGCCCCAGTTCATCGTCAGCCCGCCGTCCATGACCCAGGTCTGCCCGGTCACGTAATCGCCGTCGTCGGACGCGAGGAACAGCACGACGCGCGCGATCTCCTCCGGCTGGCCCGGCCGGTGCCACGGGATGGCCTGCATCGACGCCTCCGTCTTCTTCGGGTCATCCAGCGTCTCCTGCGTCATCGGCGTCTCGATCAGGCCCGGCGCCACGTTGTTCACGTTGATCCGATCCTCCGCCAGCTCGCGCGCCAGGCTGCGGGTCAGCGAGCCGATGCCGGCCTTGGCCATCCCGTACGGTGCGCTGCCCGGCGTCGGCAGATGCTGCGCGACCGAGCTGATGGTCACGATCCGCCCCTTGCCGCCATGGGCGCGGCGCAGGCGGATGAAGGCGCGGGCGCAGAACAGCGGACCCATCAGGTCGGTCCGCAGGATCAGCTCCAGCTTCGCATCCTCCATGTCTGCGACCGGCATCCCGCCCATGCCCTTGCCGGCGTTGTTCACCAGGATGTCGAGCGTGCCGAGGCCCTTGGCCTCCTCGAACATCGCCGCGACCGCCGCTGGGTCTCCCACGTCGCACTGCACCACCAGCGCGCGGCGGCCCGCGGCCTCGACCCGGCGCTTCGTCTCCTCGGCGCCGGGCCGGTCCGTGTGATAGGCGATGCAGACGTCCGCCCCTTCCTGCGCAAACAGCTCCGCGGTCGCCTGGCCGATGCCAGAGTCGGCGCCGGTGATGAGGGCCATCTTGCCTTGCAGTCTCATCGCCTTCTCCTTTTCAAAACGCCTCGTCAGGCCAGGCGCAGCGGCGGGTCGCCATCTTCGTCCGGGATGGGAGCCGGACCCTCGTCCGGCGGCTCCTCGACCGGCACCGGCTCGTCGGGATCAATCCCCGGCGGGATCGGCAGACCCGGCGGCGGAATGGGGTCGGGAAGCGGGCTGGGCTGCTGCATGTGCAGGGGCATGGTGTCTCCTTCCGCGGCGGCGCCGCACTGTATGGCGTGCCTGAGCAACACGCGCGGCCGGGCCGGGTTGTCGGCAGATGCCATCGTCGCCGATTTGTGTCTGCCAGGCCCGCCTGTGGGCCTCAGCCTGACGTGATCGGCTCCGGCCCTCGCCCATCCCGGGACGGGTCGGCGCTGCCGGCCGGCAGCAGGACAAGCTGCCCATGCCGCACCCCCCGCTCGACGGTGACGTGGTCGGCCATGTGCCGCACCGCGCCGGCAGGCCCCTTCAGCACCGCGACCTCCAGGCAGCTTTGCGCGTCCAGGTGGACATGCAGGGTGGAAACCGCCAGGTCGTGGTGGCCGTGGAACTCGTGGGCCAGGCGGTTGGGCAGGTCGCGCCGGGCGTGGTCGTACACATACACCAGCGCCGCCACGCAGGGCTCGTCGGGCGCCGGGCCGTCCAGCTGGCGCATCCCGGCGCGGGCCAGGTCGCGCAGCGCCTCCGACCGGCCTTGGTAGCCGCGCCTTGCCACCAGCG
>CAHJXG010000153.1 GCA_903644035.1 Rhodospirillales bacterium | reverse complement strand
CGACGCGCTGGCCCGGGGCAGGGTCCCACGGCCCATACCGCCCGGCGTGCGGGAAGCGAGCCGGATCAGCGCCGCGCTCACCTGGGCCGCCGCGACGCTGGCGGCGCGGGAGCGGGAACGGGCCAGCAACGCCGCCAGCCTGCGGGAGAACGAGGTCCGTTTTCAGACGATCACCGACGCCCTGCCGCAGATGGTCTGGTCCAGCCAGCCGGACGGCCGCCACGACTACTACAACCGGCGCTGGTACGAGTACACCGGCATCGAGCCGAACGATGGCAGCAAGGCCTGGCGCCTGCTCCTCCGGTCGGACGACCTGGCCCGCGCCATGGCGGCGTGGCGGCACAGCCTGGAGACGGGCGAGTGCTACCAGGCGGAGTACCAGCTCAGGCGGGCGGACGGGGCCTGGCGATGGTGCCTCAGCCGCGCCTCGGCGATGCGCGACCCCGCCACCGGCGCCATCCAGCGCTGGTTCGGCACCTGCACCGACATCCAGGAGATGGTAGAAGCCCGCGAGACCCTGGCCCGCAGCAGCACAGGGCTGGAACGGCTGGTCGCCGAGCGCACGGCGTCGCTGATCCAGGCGGTGGACGCCCTGCACGCCGAGGCGCTTGAGCGCCTGCAGGCCGAGGAGGCCCTCCGCCATGCGCAGAAGATGGAGGTGGTGGGCCAGCTCACCGGCGGCATCGCGCACGATTTCAACAACATGCTCCAGGGCATCGCCAGCAGCATCGAGCTGGTGCAGCGCCGGGCGGAGCAGGGGCGCATTGCGGAGGCAAACCGCTATATCGAGAACGCGCTGAAATCGGTTGACCGCGCGGCGGCGCTGACCGGCCGCCTGCTCGCGTTCACCCGGCGGCAGCCGCCGCAGTCCGTGCCCGTCAACCCGGACGAGCTGATCCGCGGCATGGAGGATTTGATCCGCCGGGCGGTGCGGCTGTCGGTCAGCATCGAGGTGAAGCCCGCCGGCAATGCCTGGCCTGTGCTCTGCGATCCCAACCAGCTTGAGAACGCTCTGCTCAACCTCGCGATCAACGCGAGCGATGCGATGCCGCAGGGCGGGCAGCTCGTCATCAGCGCCCGGCAGGTGCGTCTGGACGAGGCGGATGTCGCTGGCCACGAGGACGCCATCCCCGGCGACCATACCGAGATCGCCGTCGCCGACACCGGGACCGGCATGGACGAGGCGACGCGGGCGCGCGCCTTCGAGGCGTTCTTCACCACCAAGCCCGTCGGCCTGGGCACGGGGCTGGGGCTTTCGCAGCTGATGTCGTTCACGCGGCAGGCAGGCGGCGTGGTGCAGATCGACAGCGAGCCGGGCCGGGGCACCACCATACGGCTTTGCCTGCCCCGGCACGAAGGCCCGCAGCCGATGCCGGCCCGCTAATCGGGCTGCGGCAGCCCGGCCAGTTCGGCCGCCGCGCTGGCCTGCTCCAGCCGCGCCGTCGCGTAGTCGGGGTCCATCAACAGCTCGAACAGCAGGATCGACCGGCCGGTCACGGTGTAGCTCGCGCCGAACTCGAACGTCGGCTCCTCCTCGGCGGGATCGAGCTGGTTGGTGTCGATGAGCCGCGTCCAACGGTGGCCGCCGACCACCTTCGGCAGATGGAATCCTACCGCGTCGTGGTAGGAATTCAGGATCAGCAGCAGGCTCTGGTCCACGCCGCGCCGATGCATCCCGGTCGGCTGCGCCCGCCCGTCCAGCAGCATGCCCAGGCAGCGGGAGTTGCCGTCGGTCCAGCTCTCATCCGTCATCTCCGCGCCGGACGGCGTGAGCCACGCCACGTCCTTGACGCCGATCTCCTCGTTCCACTGCGAGGTCAGCCACCGGGTGCGATGCAGGACGGGATACTTGTGGCGGAGCGCCGCCACCTGCTGCACGAAGCGCAGCAGCCGCTGGCCCTTGTCCCCCAGCTCCCAGTCGAGCCAGGAGATCTCGTTGTCCTGGCAGTAGGCGTTGTTGTTGCCGCCCTGCGTCCGGCCGAACTCGTCGCCCGCCACGATCATCGGCGTGCCGCGCGACAGCAGCAGCGTGCCCAGCATGTTGCAGATCTGGCGCTCGCGCAGCGCGTTGACCTCCTCGTCATCGGTCGGCCCCTCGACGCCGCAGTTCCAGGACCGGTTGTCGGAGCTGCCGTCCTTGTTGTCCTCGCCGTTGGCCGCGTTGTGCTTGTCGTTGTAGGTGACGAGGTCGTTCAGCGAGAAGCCGTCATGGGCGGTGATGAAGTTGACGCTGGCCCAGGTCTGCCGCCCGCGGTGGCAGAAGAAGTCGGCCGATCCCGTGAGGCGCGTCGCCACCTCCGGCAGCTTGCCCTCCTCGCCTTTCCAGTAGTCCCGGACCGTGTCGCGGTAGCGGTCGTTCCACTCCGCCCAGCCCGGCGCGAAGCCGCCCACCTGGTAGCCGCCGGGTCCGCAGTCCCAGGGTTCGGCGATCATCTTGACCTGGGACAGCACCGGGTCCTGGCCCACCGCGCGCAGGAAGCCGCTCTGCTGGTCGAAGCCGTAAGGCTCGCGCGCCAGGATGGTGCCGAGGTCGAAGCGGAAGCCATCGACGTGCATCTCCTCCACCCAGTAGCGCAGGCTGTCGGTCACCATCTGGATGACGCGGGGATGCGACAGGTTGACCGTGTTCCCGGTGCCGGTATCGTTGATGTAGTACCGCTTCTGGTCCGGCAGCAGCCGGTAGTAGGAGGCGTTGTCGATCCCCTTGAACGACAGGGTCGGCCCGCGCTCGTTGCCCTCCGCCGTGTGGTTGTAGACGAC
>CAHJXG010000152.1 GCA_903644035.1 Rhodospirillales bacterium | reverse complement strand
CCGGAGGCGGAGGCCGCCTTTGCCGAGCTGCAGGCCGAGGTGCCCGGCGCCGGGTTGCTCGCGATCACCAGCCCGGACCGGCTCCATGCCGGCTGGCTCGACGCCGCCCGCACCCGCCGCACCGGCCAGCCCGCCCAGGCGCATATCGAGCGCATCCTGGCGCCGCTGGCCCGCAATGCCACCCTGGTGACGGTGCTGGACGGCCACCCGGCGGCGCATTCCTGGCTGGGCGGGGTGTTCGGCCAGCGAGTCGTGCCGCTGGGTCCCGACCATTTCGGGCAGAGCGGCGACCTGCCGGATCTCTATCGCGAGTATGGCCTGGACACCGACGCCATCCTGGACGCCTGCGCGCAGGCGCTGCTCGGCTAGGCGCCGCTCCCGCCGCGGGACGGCTGCTTGTCCCGCACCACCGGGTGCGCTACACGCGCCGCCTGATGTCCGCATGCGGGCGTGGTGAAATGGTAGACACGCCAGATTTAGGTTCTGGTGGCGCAAGCCGTGGGGGTTCAAGTCCCTCCGCCCGCACCATGGCGCGGACGACGTGGGTGACTAGGGCAATAAGGACCGGGTGCAGATGCAGGTGACCGAAACGCTCTCCGAGGGCTTGAAGCGCGGCTACGCCGTGGTCGTGCCGATGGCCGACGTCGAGAGCAAGCGAACGGCGAAGCTCACCGAGATCGGCAAGACCGTGCGCCTGCCGGGCTTCCGTCCCGGCAAGGTGCCGCTGACCATCGTGCGCCAGCGCTACGGCACCGCGATCATGTCCGAGGTGCTGGAGGAGAGCGTCAACTCCGCGACGCAGCAGGTGCTGTCCGACCGCGGCCTGCGCCCGGCCACGCAGCCGAAGGTCGATGTGACCTCGCCGGGCGACCAGCAGGACCTTGCGTTCAACGTCGAGGTCGAGCTGCTGCCGGAGGTGCCGATGCCGGACTTTGGCGCCGTCGCGCTGACCCGGCTGCGCGCCGAGCCGCCGTCCGAGGCCATCGACAAGGCCCTGAACGAGATCGCCTCCCGCCAGCGCGAGCTGGAGCCGGTCACGGAGGACCGGGGCGCGCGCACCGGCGACACGCTGACGGTGGACTACGTGGGCAAGGTGGACGGCGTCGAGTTTCCGGGCGGCACCGGCACGGCGATGCCGGTCGAGCTGGGCGGCAGCGGCTTCATCCCCGGCTTCTCCGAGGGCATGGAGGGGATGCGGCCCGGCGAGGAGCGCCAGATCGCGGTGACGTTCCCGGAGGGGTACGGCACCAAGGAGCTGGCCGGGAAGCACGCCACCTTCGACCTGAAGGCGACGGCGCTGCAGCAGGCGAAGCCGCTGCCGATCGACGACGCGCTGGCGGAGAAGCTCGGGTTTGAGAACCTGGAGGACCTGCGGAAGCTGGTGGCCCAGCAGATGCAGCGCGAGTACGACCAGATGAGCCGTATGCGCATCAAGCGCGACCTGCTGGACAGCCTGGCGAAGGGTGCCGACTTCATGGTGCCCGAGAGCATGGTCGAGGGCGAGTTCGCCTCGATCTGGCAGCGGGTCGAAAGCGACCTGAAGCAGGGCAAGGGCGACGACGAGGACAAGGACAAGGACGAGGTGACGCTCAAGGCCGAGTACCGCGCGATTGCGGAGCGCCGGGTGCGGCTGGGCCTGCTGCTGTCTGAGATCGGCCGGGCCAACGGCGTGCAGGTCGGGCAGGACGAGATGCTGCGGGCCATGCGGACCGAGGCCAGCCGCTACCAGGGGCAGGAGGCCCAGGTGATGGAGTTCTTCCGCAAGAACCCGCAGGCGGCGGACGGCCTGCGCGGGCCGATCTTCGAGGACAAGGTGGTGGATTTCATCCTCGACCTAGCCAAGGTCGAGGACAAGATGGTGACGCCGGAGGAGCTGGCGGCCGAGCCGGAGCCGGCGGCGGCGTAGCCCGGCCCCCGGCAACTGGCCGGGGCCGGCTGGAACCGGCGCATTCATGGACCATGTAGGGCGAGGCCGCCGGCCCATCCGCGGCGCCGGCAAGAGGGGGTATGGATAGAATGAGGGATCGCGATCCGGTCGAGATCTACAACAGCTCGCTGGTCCCGATGGTGGTCGAGCAGACCGCCCGCGGCGAGCGCGCGTTCGACATCTACTCGCGCCTGCTCAAGGAGCGCATCATCTTCCTGACTGGCCCGGTGTTCGACCAGGTGGCCGCGGTGATGTGCGCGCAGCTGCTGTTCCTGGAGAGCGACAACCCCAGCAAGGACATCAGCGTCTACATCAACAGCCCTGGCGGCGTCGTGTCGGCCGGCCTCGCGATCTACGACACCATGCAGTACATCCGCAGCCCCGTCAGCACGTTGTGCATCGGCCAGGCGGCGAGCATGGGCAGCCTGCTGCTTTGCGCCGGTGCCAAGGGCAAGCGGTACGCCACGCCCAACTCCCGCATCATGGTGCACCAGCCGAGCGGCGGGGCGCAGGGGCAGGCGGCGGATATCGAGATCCAGGCGCGCGAGATCCTGACGCTGCGCAAGCGCCTGAACGAGATCTATGTGCGCCACACCGGCCAGGCGCTCGAAGCCATCGAGAGCAAGCTGGAGCGAGACAGCTACATGTCGGCCGAGGAGGCCCGGGACTACGGCCTGGTCGATCAGGTGGTGGAGAACCGCCCGGTGCCGGCCGATCCTTCGAAGTCCTAGAGCTTGCGGTAGAGCTTGCGATCTTGGGCCGTTGCAAACCGGCCGGCTGCGGCACACATAGCCTGATGTCAAGTGATCGTTGATCGAGCATCGGCGATCCGCTATCCGGCTGATGCCCGGCGCTGCCGGCCGGTTCGCGTACGGTTCCGCCTTGTCCGTCGGGTGCGGCCGGGTCTAATCTTCCTAGGTTTGTCCCTGCGGGCGGCGGGGCAGGAGTGTCCATGAGCAAGTCCGGCGATTCGAAGAACACCCTCTACTGCTCATTCTGCGGCAAGTCGCAGCATGAGGTCCGCAAGCTGATTGCGGGTCCGACGGTGTTCATCTGCGACGAGTGCGTGGAACTCTGCATGGACATCATCCGCGAGGAGCACAAGACGCATCTTGTGAAGTCGCGCGACGGCGTGCCGACTCCGAAGGAGATCTGCAAGGTCCTCGACGACTACGTGATCGGTCAGATGCACGCCAAGAAGGTGCTGAGCGTCGCCGTCCACAACCACTACAAGCGCCTGGCTCACGGCGCCAAGAACAACGACGTCGAGATCGCCAAGAGCAACATCCTGCTGGTGGGGCCGACCGGGTCCGGCAAGACCTTGCTGGCGCAGACGCTGGCCCGCATCCTCGACGTGCCCTTTACCATGGCGGACGCGACCACGCTGACCGAGGCCGGGTATGTCGGCGAGGACGTCGAGAACATCATCCTGAAGCTGCTGCAGGCGGCCGACTACAACGTCGAGCGGGCGCAGCGCGGCATCGTCTACATCGACGAGGTCGACAAGATCAGCCGCAAGTCGGACAACCCCAGCATCACGCGCGACGTGAGCGGGGAGGGCGTGCAGCAGGCGCTGCTGAAGATCATGGAGGGCACCGTTGCCTCCGTGCCGCCGCAGGGCGGGCGCAAGCACCCGCAGCAGGAGTTCCTGCAGGTGGACACGACCAACATCCTGTTCATCTGCGGCGGCGCGTTCTCGGGCCTGGAGAAGATCATCGGCGCCCGCGGCAAGGGGTCGGGGATCGGCTACGGCGCCGAGGTTCGCGCGCCTGACGAGCGCCGCACCGGGGCCATCCTGCGCGAGGTGGAGCCGGAGGACCTGCTGAAGTTCGGGCTGATCCCCGAGTTCATCGGGCGCCTGCCGGTAGTCGCGACGCTCGAGGACCTGGACGAGGCCGCCCTGATCGAGATCCTGACCAAGCCGAAGAACGCGCTGTCCAAGCAATATGCCCGGCTGTTCGAGATGGAAGGCGTTAAGCTTTCCTTCACCGAGGATGCGCTACGATCCGTCGCGACCCGCGCCATCGCCCGCAAGACGGGTGCCCGTGGCCTGCGCTCGATCATGGAGGCGATCCTGCTGAGCACGATGTTTGATCTACCAGGCCTCGACGGGGTGGAGGAGGTGACCGTCAACCGGGAGGTGGCCGAGAGCCGATCCAACCCGCTGTTCACCTACGGCAAGGAGCGCGCCGAAGGCGCCTGACGCTTCATTTCCCCCAGTCTATTGGCGGCAGGCGCTTGGTTGCCAATATGTGAATGGCGACCACGTCGCTCGCCGCGTGCGGCGAAATTGCTTTCGAGGCGACCCTGCGTGCCAAAATGGGCGCATTGGCGCTCGACTGTCCCATAGGAGGTCCCATGTCTGAGTCCGATCGGCCCGAGAAGTCGCGACCGGCGTCCCGGTTCCGCCAAGGCGCTGAGAAGCCGGCGGCCGAGCCTGTTGCAAGCCGGGATGCGTCTGTGGAGGCGATGGCGGTGCTGCCGTTGCGGGACATCGTCGTGTTTCCGCACATGATCGTGCCGCTGTTCGTCGGGCGCGAGAAGTCGGTGCGGGCGCTTGAGGCGGTGATGAAGGAGGACAAGCAAATCCTCCTGGTCGCGCAGAAGAACGCGTCGCAGGATGACCCCGAACCCGGCGACATCTACCGCGTCGGCACGGTGTCCACGATCCTCCAGCTTTTGAAGCTGCCGGACGGCACAGTGAAGGTGCTGGTCGAGGGCGGCCGGCGTGCCCGCATCACCGGCTTCAAGGAGACCGACTCGTATTTCGAGGCGTTCACCGAGGCGATGCCGGACGAGGATGGCGAGGCCAAGGAACTCGACGCGCTCGGCCGCACCGTCGTCGGTCAGTTCGAGCAGTATATCAAGCTCAATAAGAAGATCGCGCCCGAGGTCCTGGTGTCGCTGAATCAGATCGAGGAGCCGAGCCGGCTCGCCGACACGATTTCCTCGCACCTCAACCTGAAGATCGCCGAGAAGCAAGAATTGCTTGAGGCGGCGCGCGTGGGTGAGCGGCTGGAGCGGGTGTTTGCCCATATGGAGAGCGAGATCGGCGTGCTCCAGGTGGAGAAGCGCATCCGCAACCGCGTGAAGCGGCAGATGGAGAAGACCCAACGCGAGTACTACCTGAATGAGCAGCTCAAGGCTATTCAGAAGGAGCTTGGCGAGGGCGAGGACGGCAAGGACGAGACCGCCGAGCTTGAGGACCGCATCAAGAAGACCAGGTTCACCAAGGAAGCCCGCGAGAAGGCGATGGGCGAGCTGAAGAAGCTCCGCACCATGAGCCCGATGAGCGCCGAGGCCACGGTGGTGCGCAACTACCTGGACTGGATGCTGTCGATTCCCTGGAAGAAGCGCAGCAAGGTCAGCAACGACGTGCTGGAGGCGGAGCGCATCCTGGACGCCGACCATTACGGCTTGGACAAGGTCAAGGAGCGCATCCTCGAGTACCTCGCGGTGCAGTCGCGCAGCCCGAAGATCCGCGGGCCGATCCTGTGCCTCGTGGGGCCGCCCGGCGTCGGCAAGACGTCCTTGGGCAAGAGCATCGCCAAGGCCACCGCGCGCAACTTCGTCCGCATGTCGCTGGGCGGCGTGCGGGACGAGGCGGAGGTGCGTGGCCATCGCCGGACCTACATCGGCTCCATGCCCGGCAAGGTCGTGCAGGGGATGAAGAAGGCCAAGACCAGCAACCCGCTGTTCCTGCTGGACGAGATCGACAAGCTCGGCGCGGATTGGCGCGGCGATCCGTCCTCGGCGCTGCTGGAGGTCCTGGACCCCGAGCAGAACGCGACCTTTGCCGACCATTACCTTGAGGTCGATTACGACCTGTCGGACGTGATGTTCGTCACCACGGCCAACAGCCTCAAGATGCCGCAGCCGCTGCTGGACCGCATGGAGATCATCCGCATCGCCGGTTACACGGAGGATGAGAAGGTCGAGATCGCGAAGCGGCACTTGGTCGCCAAGCAGGCGGAGGCCAACGGGCTGAAGCCCGAGGAGTGGACGCTGAGCGAGGATGCGATCCGCGACCTCGTGCGCTACTACACCCGCGAGGCCGGGGTGCGCAGCCTGGAGCGGGAGATCGCCAACGTGGCCCGCAAGGCCGTCAAGGAGATCGTCACCAAGAAGATCAAGCGGGTCGCTATCACGCGCAAGAGCCTCGACAAGTACGCCGGGGTGCGGCGCTTCCGCTATGGCGAGACCGAGGACGAGGATATGGTCGGCGTGGTGACCGGCCTGGCCTGGACCGAGGTGGGCGGCGAGATCCTGACCATCGAGAGCGTGATGCTGCCGGGCAAGGGTGCCGTGAAGCACACGGGCAAGCTGGGCGACGTGATGCAGGAGAGCGTGTCCGCGGCCCTCAGCTACGTGCGCAGCCGCAGCATCAGCTTCGGCATCAAGCCGACGATCTTCGAGAAGCGGGATATCCACGTCCATGTGCCGGAGGGGGCGACGCCCAAGGACGGGCCGTCGGCCGGCGTCGCGATGGCCACCAGCATCGTCAGCATCATGACGGGCATCCCGGTGCGGCGCGACGTGGCGATGACGGGCGAGATCACGCTGCGCGGCCGGGTGCTGCCGATTGGCGGCTTGAAGGAGAAGCTGCTGGCGGCGCTGCGGGCCGGGATCACGACCGTGTTCATCCCGCGGGACAATGAGAAGGACCTGGTGGACATCCCGGAGAGCGTGAAGAAGCATCTCAAGGTCATTCCCGTGGCCCACGTGGATGAGGTCATCAGCCAGGCGCTCGCCCGCAAGCCCGAGGCGATCGAGTGGGAGGAGCCGGCGGAGCCTGTGGTGCCGCCGGTGGCCCAGCCAGTGGCCTCGCTGCCGCATTGACAGGAGGCCCACCGCGGACTGGCAGTTCGCGGTGGGTTGCTTTTGCTTGAGCCGGGAAGCCGGTAGGATCGGCGCGGGCGGGCGGTTAGCTCAGCGGTAGAGCGTCTCGTTTACACCGAGAGGGTCGGCGGTTCGAAACCGTCACCGCCCATACCGTGCGGCCTGCTGCCATGTCTCGTGCCCGGCCTGGCAAGCCAGGCCAATATGCCGCGTCATGGCTTGACGCGGCGATGCGCGCACCGTAGATCGTGCGCCCTGCCGCTGCGGGAGTAGCTCAGTTGGTTAGAGCGCCGGCCTGTCACGCCGGAGGTCGCGGGTTCGAGCCCCGTCTCTCGCGCCA
>CAHJXG010000151.1 GCA_903644035.1 Rhodospirillales bacterium | reverse complement strand
GTTTCGACCGGCGGTGGCCTGGGCCGACTCGGCGGCACGCTGTTCCGCATCGGCCACATGGGCGACCTGAACGAGCCGATGGTGCTGGGGACGCTCGGCGCCGTGGAGATGAGCCTGCGGATCAACGGGGTGCCGCACGGCAAGGGCGGCGTGGACGCGGCGATGGACTGGCTCGCCGCCGCCTGAGACACTGCCGCGCCGACGCGGCCGAGTCGCCATTGCGGCTCGGACTGCCCGGACCGCAGCGGCGGCGGCCGGAGCCGTGGCCCTGCCTTCACGGTTGCGTGTTCTCCTTCGGCCATGAGGACACTACGGCTGGTGGTCTGCATTGCGACTCGGCCCCTAGATGTTGTAGCCTACGGGGCCGAAGCAGAACAACGCAGGAGTTCCCACCGTGCTTGACGCAGTGCAGATGCAGGGCCGCCATCAGGTGCGGGTGGACCGGTCGCGGGACCGGCTGCTGACGGATTTCGGGCGCGCGACGCTGGACGACCGCTATCTGATGCCGGGCGAGGGCTACCAGGACCTGTTCGCCCGGGTCGCCAGCTTCTACGGCGATGACGCGGCGCACGCCCAGCGCATCTACGACTACGCGAGCCAGATGTGGTTCATGCCGGCAACGCCGGTGCTGTCCAACGGCGGCACCACCCGCGGCCTGCCGATCTCCTGCTTCCTGAACGAGGCGTCGGACAGCCTCGACGGCATCGTCGGCCTGTGGAACGAGAACGTGTGGCTCGCGTCCAAGGGCGGCGGCATCGGCTCCTATTGGGGCAACCTGCGCTCCATCGGCGAGAAGGTCGGGCAGAACGGCAAGACCTCCGGGGTGATCCCGTTCATCCGGGTGATGGACAGCCTGACGCTCGCGATCTCCCAGGGGTCGCTGCGCCGGGGATCGGCGGCGGTGTACCTGCCGATCTCGCATCCCGAGATCGAGGAGTTCATCGAGCTGCGCCGGCCGACCGGCGGCGACCCGAACCGCAAGGCGCTCAACCTGCACCACGGCATCCTGGTGTCGGACGCGTTCATGCGCGCCGTCGAGGCGGACGAGCAATGGGCGCTGACCTCCCCCAAGGACGACGCGATGGTGCGGCTGGTGAGCGCGCGCGCCTTGTGGATCCGCATCCTGACCGCGCGGATCGAGACGGGCGAGCCCTACCTCGTGTTCTCCGACCACGTGAACAACGCCCGGCCGGAGCAGCAGAAGCTGTCGGGGCTTGAGGTCAAGACCAGCAATCTTTGCAGCGAGATCACGCTGCCCACCGGCATCGACCACCACGGCCGGCAGCGCACCGCCGTGTGCTGCCTCGCCTCGCTGAACCTCGAGAGCTGGCTGGAGTGGAAGGACCACCCGCTGTTCATCGAGGACATCATGCGCTTCCTCGACAACGTGCTGCAGGACTTCATCGACCGCGCGCCGGAGGAGATGGACCGGGCCAAGTACTCGGCGATGCGGGAGCGCTCGGTGGGCCTGGGCGTCATGGGCTTCCACAGCTTCCTGCAATCGCAGAACGTACCGTTCGAGGGCGTCGTGGCCAAGGTGTGGAACACGCGGATGTTCAAGCACATCCGCGCCCAGGCCGACGCCGCGAGCCGCATGTTGGCGGAGGAGCGGGGGCCGTGCCCGGACGCCGAGGAGTACGGCATCATGGAGCGCTTCTCCAACAAGATGGCCATCGCGCCCACCGCCAGCATCAGCATCATCACCGGCAGCACCAGCCCCGGCATCGAGCCGATCGCCGCCAACGTGTTCCTGCAGAAGACCCTGTCCGGCAGCTTCACCGTGCGCAACCGGCATTTGCAGCAGCTGCTCGCGGCCAAGGGCATGGACACCGACGCCATCTGGTCGGGCATCACGCTCAACAAGGGCAGCGTGCAGCACCTGGACTTCCTGACCGAGCAGGAGAAGGCGGTCTATCGCACGGCGTTCGAGCTGGACCAGCGCTGGGTGGTGGAGCACGCGGCCGACCGCACGCCGTATGTCTGCCAGAGCCAGTCGGTGAACCTGTTCCTGCCGGCCAACGTGCACAAGCGCGACCTGCACCAGATCCACTACCTCGCCTGGAAGCGCGGGGTGAAGTCGCTGTACTACTGCCGCAGCCTGTCGATCCAGCGGGCCGACAACGTCAGCGAGAAGGTGGTGCGCCCGACCGAGATGGCGACCGCCGCCCCGAACGACGCCGGGCGGATGTCGCTGGCGGGTGCGGCCAAGCCGAACAACTACGAGGAATGCCTCGCCTGCCAATAGCGGCTGCGAGCATCTTTGCAACATGAGGACTGACCGATGGACGGCATGAACCCCGGCGCCGAGCCGCCACGCTTCGACCTTCTGACCGAGAACCCGGTCTATAAGCCTTTCCGCTATCCCTGGGCCTACGAGGCCTGGCTGACCCAGCAGCGCGTGCACTGGCTGCCGGAGGAGGTGCCGCTCGCCGACGACGTGAAGGATTGGCACAAGACGGTGACGCCGGCCGAGCAGAACCTGCTGACGCAGATCTTCCGCTTCTTCACCCAGGCCGACGTCGAGGTGAACAACTGCTACATGAAGCACTACAGCCAGGTGTTCAAACCCACCGAGGTGCTGATGATGCTCTCGGCGTTCAGCAACATCGAGACGATCCACGTCGCGGCCTACAGCCATCTCCTCGACACCATCGGCATGCCGGAGGGCGAGTATACCGCCTTCCTCAAGTACAAGGAGATGAAGGACAAGTACGACTACATGCAGTCCTTCCGGGTGGACAGCAAGCATGAGATCGCCAAGACGCTGGCGGCGTTCGGCGCCTTTACCGAGGGGCTGCAGCTTTTCGCCTCTTTCGCGATCCTGCTGAACTTCCCGCGGCACAACAAGATGAAGGGCATGGGCCAGATCGTCTCGTGGTCGGTCCGCGACGAGACGCTGCACTGCCTGTCGATCATCCGGCTGTTCCGCACCTTCGTGCAGGAGAACCCGGAGATCTGGACCACCAACCTGAAGCAGGAGATCTACGAGGTCTGCGCGACCATCGTGGAGCACGAGGACGCCTTCATCGACCTCGCCTTCGAGCAGGGTCCCATCGAGGGGCTGAACGCCGCGGACGTGAAGCGCTACATCCGCTACATCGCCGACCGCCGCCTGGTGCAGCTTGGCTTGAACGCGCTGTTCCATGTCGAGGACAACCCGCTGCCCTGGCTCGACGACATGCTCAACGCGGTCGAGCACGCCAACTTTTTTGAGAACAGGTCCACGGAATACAGCCGCGCCTCAACCTTGGGAACATGGGAGGAGGCGTTCGCCCACAACGTCTTCGAGTCGGAGCAGCCGCAGGGTGTCATCCAGCTCGGAGGCTGAACGTTCCTACCCTGGACCGAAACGCAGGCACCTGAAGGTCATTACTTCAACATACGGTGCCTGCGACTGCGCATTAGAACCAGGATCACGCCAACCTTCTACGTTCCTGGGCAATCTGGCTTTTATCCACAGATCAACGCCAACAGATTGATCGACACGCCCTCGCATTATCATGTAGTTTTAAGTTTCGATAATGCGGGGCGTGATGTGGAACACGATATTGAAGACGATGTCGAAGATTTTGTCGCCTCGAAGGACGTTGCACGCGACACTACGCCGACCGGCCTGCCACGGCATACGCGCAGGCTGTCGGACAAGGTCCTGGTCGCATTCCACCACGCCTGCGACACGGCCGACCTGGAGATCGCCGAGCACCTCCTGAATATCCTCGAAATCATGCTGACCCGGCGCCCGACCCACGTCGATGGCAACCGCCGCCGCAGCATCGAGGGTCTCGTCGCCGCCCATGAACGCCTCTGGCACCTTCGGCATCCCACGCTGGAGAAGTAAGCGGGCGTCAGAGTGTCAACGCCGCCCCACCACGGAGAAGCGACTCCGCTTGGCTGCTGAACGGGCCATCGGCCTCGTGCAGCAACAGGCCCGGAGCGACACGGCCAGGACCGCGCTGCGCCGCATACCCCTGAATCAGCACCAGCTTGGCATCACGGCCCGGCTTCGGCCATAGCGGGAACAGGGTCAGCCGCCCGCATCCCTCGGCCTGCAACGCCGCCATCGCCCGCGCCGCCTGGGCGGCAGGCACCAGCACCGTCAATGAACCCGCGGGCCGCAGCGCCCCACGCAGCGCGGCGATCCAGCCCTCCAGCGGCACCGTACCCTCGTGCGTCGCCAGGCGTCGCCGGGCGGCAGGGGGCAGCGTGGCGGCCGGATCGTGCCAGGGCGGGTTGCTGAAGGCGTGGTCGAAGGCCCCGTCGCCGCGCCGGGTGCCGATGTCGGCGGTTGCGATGGAGAGGCCCTCGAAGCCGTTCGCCGCAACATTCCGCCGGGCCAGCTCGGCCATGCCGGGATCGACCTCGACGCCCAGGCCCAGAATGCCCGGCACCCGGGCCGCGAGGCACAGCAGGCCGGCCCCGGCCCCGGTCCCGGCCTCCAGCACCCGCTGCCCCGCCCGGGCCGGAACACTCGCCGCCAGCAGCACAGGCTCGATGCCGGTCCGGTATCCGTCGAGCGGCTGCGCGTAGCGGAGCCGCCCGTCCAGCAACCCTCCATCGGTGGTCAGCACCGCGTCTCGCCGGCCTCGTTCAGCACGCGCTGCGCCTGGCGCTCGTCCTCCGGCAGCACGGCGAGGCGTCGGGGAATTGCGCCGATGCTGCCCTCCATCGCGCTCACGTAGTGGTCGAGCAGGACGCTCTCGATGCCGGCGTCGCGCAGGAGGGCTGCAAGGAAATTGAGGCGGACCAGGTCGTTGGAGATCAGGACGGTGCGCATGGAGGCTTTCGGCAATGGGCGGCGGTGGGCAGCGATGACGCCTGGACGGATGCGTCGGGATGCTGGACAACAATGGCCGTTGGGACAAGGGACCGCATGGCTCGCCTTGATCCATTTTCCAGGCCGCCGATATGCTGGCATGAGGCCTGCGTGATCACTTCAGGAGTTCAGCTTGGGCGTTGTCGCTAACCGAATGCCGGTGCCTGGGATCGGCGGCGCCGCGGTGCCGGCCGAACCCGACGCCCTCTCGACGTTGGTGAGGCTGGTCGGCCCGGACCTGGCCGCCTGCAACCGCACCATCGTGGCGCGGATGGACAGCCCGGTGGCGCTGATCCCGCAGCTCGCCGCCCATATCGTCGCCGCCGGCGGCAAGCGTCTGCGTCCCCTGCTGACGCTCGCGGCGGCGCGGATGTGCGGCTATGCCGGGCCGCGCCATGTCCACCTGGCCGCCTGCGTCGAGTTCATCCATACGGCGACCCTGCTGCATGACGACGTGGTGGACGAGAGCCTGCTGCGCCGTGGCCTGTCCAGCGCCAATGCCGTGTTCGGCAACAAGGCGTCCGTCCTGGTCGGCGACTTCCTGTTTGCCCGTGCCTTCCAGCTGATGGTGGAGGACGGGTCGCTCAAGGTCCTGGGCATCCTGTCGCACGCCGCCGCCACCATCGCGGAGGGCGAGGTGCTGCAGCTCGTGACGCAGAATGACCTCTCGACATCGGAGCAGCGCTACCTCGACGTGGTGCGCGGCAAGACGGCCGCGCTGTTCGCCGCCGCCTGCCAGGTCGGCGCCGTCGTGGCCGACCGGCCCGGGCCGGAGGAGGCGGCGCTGGCGGAATACGGCACGAGCCTCGGCATGGCGTTCCAGCTGGTCGATGACGCGCTGGACTACGCGGCGGACCAGGTGACCCTGGGCAAGACGGTCGGCGACGATTTCCGGGAGGGCAAGATCACCTTGCCGGTTCTGGCGGCCTACCAGGCCGGCGACGCGGAGGCGCGCGAGTTCTGGGTGCGCACCATCGAGGCCAGCAGCCAGACGGAGGCCGACCTCGACCGCGCGATGCTGCTGGTGCAGCGGAGCGGCGCGATCCGCACCACCTTGGCCCGCGCCGCCCGGTTCGCCATGGCCGCGAAGGACGCCCTGGCGGTGTTCCCCGACAGCCCGATCCGCCGGGCGCTCGCCGACGTCGCGGACTACACCGTGAGCCGGGTGAGCTGACGGGCTAGATCATGACCGCATCAGGTGGACTCACCTGATCGGTAAACATGCTCGCGAAAACAAAGCCTGCACCGGCCCCGCTCTAGACGACGGCCAGCCGCTCCCGCCGCAACTGCACCGTCAGTTCGTCGAGCGCCGGCGCGACCCGGTCCAGCATCTCGTCGATCTCGGCCACGGTCATGATCAGCGGCGGGCTGAACGCCAGGCTGTCGCCGGGCAGGCCGCGGGCGATGACGCCGTGCTGCTCGCACAGCTTGGTCAGGCGGCCGACGATCTTCTGCTTCGGGTCGAAGCTGCGGCGCGTGTCCCGGTCCGCCACGAGTTCCAGGGCGGCGATCATGCCGACGCCGCGGACCTCTCCCACCAGCTCGTGCCCGGCGAAGCGGCGGCGCAGCTCCGACTGCAGGTGCGCCCCCACCGTCTGCACGTGATCGACGATGTTGATCTCGTCGTAGATCTTCAGCGCCTCCACCGCGACGGCGGCCGGCACCGGGTGGCCCGAGTAGGTGTAGCCATGGCCGAAGGTGCCGATCTCGTGGCTCTCGCGCGCCAGGCCCTGGAACACCCGCTCGTTCACCATGACGGCGGAGATCGGCAGGAACGCGGCCGACAGCGCCTTGGCGCAGGTGATGATGTCCGGCTCGATTCCAAACGTCTGGGTGCCCCAGTAGCTGCCGGTCCGGCCGAAGCCGCAGATGACCTCATCGACCACCAGCAGCACGTCATGACGGCGCAGCACGGCCTGGATCTTCTCGAAATAGGTGCGGGGCGGCACGATCACGCCGCCCGCGCCCATGATCGGCTCGGCGAACATCGCCGCCACGGTGTCCGGCCCCTCCGCGATGATGAGCTGGTCCAGCGCCTCGGCGCAGCGTGTGGCGAACGCCTCCTCGCTTTCGCCGGGTTCGGCGCCGCGGTAGTGGTGCGGCGTCATCGTGTGCAGGAAACCCGGCAATGGCAGGTCGAAGCTGCGATGGTTGTTCGGCAGGCCCGTGAGCGAGGACGCGGCGACGGTGACGCCGTGATAGCCCTTGATGCGGCCGATCAGCTTCTTCTTCTGCGGCCGGCCGAGGGCGTTGTTGAAATACCAGACCATCTTGACCGCGCTGTCGTTCGCCTCCGAGCCGGAGTTGGCGAAGAACACCTTGCTCATCGGCACCGGCGCGCGCTGGATCAGCATCTCGCTGAGGTCGATCAGCGGCTCGTGCGACTTCGCGGTGAAGGCGTGGTAGAACGGCAGCTTGCGCATCTGGTCATAGGCGGCGCGCGCCAGGCGCTCGTTGCTGAAGCCGAGGCTCGCGCACCACAGCCCCGCGACGCTCTCGATGTAGTCGCGCCCGGCCTCGTCCCAGACCCGCACGCCCTCGCCGCGGCTGATGATCATCGGCCCCGCTTCCTGGTGGGCCACCAGGTCGGTGTAGGGATGCAGCGCATGGGCGACATCCCGCGCGGCGGCGGAGTTGGCGCGGACGGCGGAGGGGGGAGGGGTCATGGCTGAGACCTACTGTGAACGAGTTCGCCCCATCCTAAGCTACAAGCCTGCCTCTTTGAAACCTCAATCGGCCTGCAGGGCGGCCGCCTTGCGCTCCATCGCCTCCTCGGCCGAGGCGACGCCGCCGTGGGCGGCCGACCAGGCGACGGGGTTCTCAAGGAAGCGCCGCACCTCGGCCAGGGCCGGCTCGGCGAAGTACGGCCGGTCCCGGCAGGCCTCCAGCACGTCCCACCAGGTGCACAGGTGATGCAGCGTGATGCCCATGGCGGCGAGCTTCTCGAAGCTGCCGGGGAACACGCCGTAGAAGAACACGACGAAGGCGTGGTCCACTAGCGCGCCGGCGTCGCGCAGCGCCTGGGCGAACTGGATCTTGGAGGCGCCGTCCGTGGTGAGGTCCTCGACCAGCAGGGTGCGCCGCCCTTCCGGCACGTCGCCCTCGATCAGCGCGTTGCGGCCGAAGCCCTTGGGCTTCTTGCGGACATAGGCCATGGGCGTCATCAGCCGGTCGGCGATCCAGGCGGCGAACGGGATGCCGGCGGTCTCCCCGCCCGCCACGGCCTCGATCGACTCGTAGCCGACATGCCGCGAGACTTTCTCAGCCGCCATCTCGCACACCTTGGCCCGGGCGCGCGGGAAGTAGATGATCTTGCGGCAGTCGATATAGACCGGGGACTTCCAGCCGGAGGTGAAGGTGTAGGGCTCCTCCGGCCGGAAGTTCACCGCCTTGATCTCCAGCAGGATGCGCGCGGTGGTCAGCGCGGCGTCCCGGTCCCAATCCGTCATGTGCTGCGCCGCCATCTGGCCCGTCCCGAGTTCTTTGCCGGAGCTTCCTAGACCCAGGCGGAGCCACCGTCCATTGTGGCGCAACGCTCATAAGGAGACCCCATGGACCGGACCTACAGGATCGCGGCCATCCCCGGCGACGGCATCGGCATGGAGACGGTGCCGGAGGGCCTGCGCGTGCTGGACGCCGCCGCCACGCGCTTCGGCTTTGCGCTGGAGACGACGGAGTACGACTGGTCCTGCGAACGCTACGCCCGCACCGGCGCCATGATGCCGGGGGACGGCCTCGACCAGCTCCGGGCGCACGACGCGGTGTTCCTGGGCGCGGTCGGCTGGCCCGGCGTGCCCGACCACGTCTCGCTCTGGGGCCTGCTGATCCCGATCCGCCGCGGCTTCGACCAGTATGCCAACGTCCGCCCCTGCAAGCTGATGCCGGGCGCCAGGACGCCGCTCGCCGGCCGCACCGAGGCTGACATCGACTTCTACGTGGTCCGTGAGAACACGGAGGGCGAGTACTCGAGCCTCGGCGGCCGGCTGTTCGAGGGCACCGAGCGCGAGTTCGCCACCCAGCAGAGCGTCTTCACCCGGACCGGCACCGACCGTATCCTGCGATACGCCTTCGAGCTTGCGATGACCCGGCCGCGCCGCAAGCTGACGTCTGCCACCAAGTCGAACGGCATCACCATCACGATGCCCTATTGGGACGAGCGCTTCGCCGCCATGGCCGCGCAGTATCCCGGCGTCGCCACCGACCAGTTCCACATCGACATCCTGTGCGCCCACTTCGTGCAGCACCCCGACTGGTTCGACGTCGTGGTCGGCAGCAACCTGTTCGGCGACATCCTAAGCGACCTCGGCCCCGCCGTCGCCGGCAGCATCGGCATCGCGCCGAGCGCCAACATCAACCCGGAGCGCGCACATCCCAGCATGTTCGAGCCGGTGCACGGCTCCGCCCCGGACATCGCCGGGCGGCATGTCTGCAACCCCATCGGCCAGGTCTGGTCGGGCGCCATGATGCTGGAGCACCTGGGGGAGGCCGACGCGGCGGCGGCCGTCGTGTCCGCCATCGAGACGCTGCTGCGCGACGGCGGCCCGCGCACCCGCGACATGGGCGGCCAGGCCGGCACGTCCGAGGTCGGCCGGGCGCTGGCGGAGATCGTGGCCGCCGGGTAAGCCGCGCTTGCGCCGGCTCGCGGCTGCTCTTACATTACGTCGGTATGTGCGAACGAGTCGCAAATAGGGGTTTTCATTGGGCCGTGACACCAGCACCATCGCTCGCCGCTGCGAACGCGCCGTCGTCACGGCGTATCGCGAGCTGCGCGTGCATGGCAACGCGGACCTCGACTCGTTCCGCGCCTGCACGACGCTGTACCGGATTCACCATCCGGAGGCGTCGATGAACGAGGCCCGCCGGCTGGTGGCGGAATGGATCGACCATCATGTGGTCCAGGCCAAGTCCGGCCCCACACCCGGCTGCGACTGCGACTAGCCGCCCTCGCGCGCCCAGGCAATCGAGGCCCGGGCCAGCGCGTCGATCGTGTCGACCAGCGGCACGCCCAACTCCCCCTGCGGCCCGGCCTGGATGCCGAGCGGGATCTCCGTGCAGCCCAGGATAACCGCCCGCGCGCCACGGGCGTGCAACGATCGCACGGCCTCGGCCAGCGGCGCGTAGGCGTTGCCCACCCGGTTGGCCTTCACGGCGGCGATGGCCGGAAGCACCAGCCGCGCCATCTCCTCGGCCGTCGGCTCGATGCAGGGCCAGCCGTCGGCGGCGAGGCGGTCCTGATACAGCCGCATCGCCAGCGTGGCGGCGGTGCCCATCACGCCGATGCGGCCCCTGGGCACGGCCTGCCGCCGCAGGTCGGCCGCGGCGGCCTCGACGATATGCAGGATCGGCAGCGCGGTGGCCGCCCGCATCCCCTCGATCCAGCCATGCGCGGTGTTGCACGGGACCGCCACGGCGCCGCACCCGGCCGCCGCCAGGCCGCGCAGGCCGCGCGCCAGCATCGGCAGAGCGTCC
>CAHJXG010000150.1 GCA_903644035.1 Rhodospirillales bacterium | reverse complement strand
TGGGAGTGGCGGCGAAGGCCAACATGGACGTGGCCTTCACGTAGATCGCGAAAGGGAGGGTCATCCCGAATAAGCCGGCAACCGCCGCGATGGTCGAGGTCAGGGTCGTGTAAGCCGCGAACCCCGCCATGCCCACCGTGCTCACCATGGCACCGCCGACCGCGGCGATCGCGCCCGTGCGCTTGAGCGCGGCAGTCGACAGGTCCGATAGGCCGGCTTCGGTCCGGATGCGCTCGCGCACGTGGTCAGGCAGCTCGGACAAGGAATGCGCAATGCCGGCGGCAATTCGCTCTTGCTCCTCGGGTGGCTTCGTCACAAATCCGGCGTCGAGATCCTCGAACAGGCGCCGGAGCACGTACTGGGCCAGCTGCGTGACGTCGCGGCCCTGGAAAGGCACTTGGCCTTTGCCTGCCTTACTGGGACCCTGAAGTCTTGTGAGCAAGGTCACCGCCTTCTCTTCCGCCTCTAGACACAGGTCCAGCAGCGCCGCCCCGGTTGGAGCGGCATCAAAGCGAATACCCAGGTGCTTCAGCATCCGGGCGAGTTTGGCGGCTCGCCAGCCGTCGGCGTCCATTGGGATGACCAAACCGTCGTCCCGCGCATGCCGGATGCCATCGGATGGCGCCTCAGCCTGCCCATGCAAAACGCGGCGGTTTACCTCGCCGAGCACCGTGGCGTGGTCGAACGCCCAGACCTGTCCCCGTGCGGCCTCGGCATCTTCAACTTGCAATCCTTCGAGCAATTTGCTGCGGATCATCCCCGGCCTTGCGTGATACAAGATCCAGGGTAGCGGACGAGAATAGGGTAGAGAAAGTCGGATCCTTACAGAGCCAGTTATGAAACGTTGGCCGAAAGTTGCCGTTCCGGTTTGGAGCGAGAATCCAAGGTAAGCGAACAATGGCAAGCAGATGCCTTCGCGTCGCGTTAACCCGGCAGGCAGCTAGGCCACCTCGACAGCGACAAGAACCTGCTTGCTCCTCAACGTGCCGAGACAGGCATGATATGACCGCGCAGCTTGTGAGGATGTCAGCGATCCCGACCGAACTTCTAGTGGCTACACCCTCAAGCTCAAAACCGCGCCGCCGTGGATGGCCAATGATCACTTCACCTGGCGAAGCGCTCTGGTATCACCTCAGGCATCGGTTCATCGAACCGCGATATCGCAGTGAGGCGTCCGAGGATGAAGAGGCGGACTGGGCCGACCCAGCCGGGCGCCTGCGCCAGTATGCGGAAGAGGCATTGGTGTCCGCGTCGTGCACACGCCTGATCAGCAAGGCTCGGAAACACCTCAAGCAGATCGTGCCCGCCGGATCAGCGACATGCGAATTGCCTTACCAGGAGAGCACCATCGACGCCGTTAAGCAGTTCTGCGTCGATCCCCTTGGGATGTCGTTCTCTGACCGATACCTGGGCCGGTTCGCGTCCTTGGCGTTTGATTCAGCCGTTGCCGCCGGACAGGGCGCCTCCCCGACAACCAGGAGGTCCGCGTTCCGCGAGGCGGCCAGCCGAGCCGGCGGTCGGGTCGCTTGCTACTTGTGCGCCACCGTGCTCGGACGCTGGGACATGTTCAAGCACGACAAGGATCTGCCCCTGGACCACCTCTGGCCACAGGCGTTTGGAGGCGTCAGCGGCGAGGAAAACCTCCTGCCCATATGCGACGCCTGCAACGGTCTGAAGAAGGACCGAATCACCTGGGACGTTTACGGAACAGTGCACGACTACGCGTTGCGCTTGAACACGGCCGATGGTCTCGCGCTGACCAGGCTGGCACTCCACCGCCGTGCTGCCGCGAAACTCGCCGAGGACGAACAGATCTCGTTGAAGGAAGCATTCATGCTCATTGGCCCCTATCAGGAGCTCAGCGCGGTCCAGTCAGACGAGTCCGATTGGTTCTTCAATCAAATTGCCCACAATGCGGACGTCCTCAAGGATTTATGGTAGTGGCCAGCGCGACTTTCACCTACGCGGCCATCTGCTTCAGGCAGCGACCGACCGCGCCGACGTGGTTCTGCTTGATTTCGGTCCCCGTGGGACAACTACTCCAGTGGGCTCGGGTCGATCGCCTCGAACCGAACAACCTCATGGGTGTGCAACGCAAGAAGAACGACTCCCGAACGCGTAGGATCGCCAGTTTCCTCAAGGTCGACGAAGCCAATACGATCCCGACCACCCTCACGATCGCGCTCCCTATCGAGGCGACGAACCTGTCAAGAGAAAAGCTGGCGCAGTCCGGCGATCCTGCGAGGGCGCTGAATCTCGTGGTGTACGCCGCCGACGGAGGCGAGTTACCAGGCCTAATCATAGATGGCCAACATCGGATTTTCGGCGTCAACGAGTTCGATCCGAGAACGCTCGTGTCCGTAGTCGTCGTGCTAGGAGCGGATGACGCCGAGATCGCGTTCCAGTTTCTCGTGATCAACAACAAGGTTTCGAAAGTCAGCCCGGACCACATCAAAGCACTGCGCTTAGGCTACCGCGAGGCCGAGCTCGACGCGCGGCTGACGAGATCTGCCCGAATGCGTTCTACTGGCAAGCCCACCTACCTGGAGACGATCGACGGGGAGCCCGACAGCCCGTTCAAGGGCAGGCTGAAATGGCCAAGGAACCCTGAAGGCGGCGACTTTACCCTAATCCCGCCAACCGCCTTCGAGTCGGCGCTGTTGCACATTTCGACGCAGCAACTCACTGCCGGCGCCGATGATGAATTCAAGGGGCAAGATTACGTCGTTGACCTGTTCCTAGAGATATGGAAGCAAGTCAGGTCTTCCTGGGCGGACGCTTGGTCGCAATCCCAGAGCCGGTTGCTATCCAAGCTCGGCGTAGTCTGCTTCAGCCAGTACGTGGTTGACGTCATGATCGCTCGGGCCGAAGCCTCCGACGATATCGAGATCACGAGGGACCTTCAGAAGGTGCGGGAGATCACGCAGGCAATCCTCCAACGGCAGGAATACGCGTTCTGGACGGTGCCCTGGAACGCCAGCAGCCTTGATACCACAGCCGGACGTGATCTCGTGCTGAAGGACCTCCGCAAGATCGCCGTTAACATCAGGGCGAACGTAAGCTGGGATGCGGGTCTCCGCTTGATTGACACGTTGGAATAGGCACGATGAGAGTCCACGGCGAGATCAATCACAAGGGATGCGAGACTTTACACGCCGTAGCGGCCTACGTCAGATGCCATCGTCGTCGGCCACAGGATCGAGATCGGGCGACGGACGATCGGAGGCACTTGCCCTCCTGGACCACGCGGGGGCGGGGCAGAAGAAGCGGAAGTCGCACGCGTTGCAGGTCTCGTCCTCGCCGCAAGTCGGCGGCCAAGTTGATCGTATGCTGCCGTTACGTTCCTCCTCAGCGATGCGCCCCTCGATCTCGGACACGATGGAGTCGAACCGGCCCGTCGCGCGCCCGATGCTATTCGCGTCAACGGGGATCACGCGCAGAGCGCGCCTGAGCTTGAACGCGGTGGATAGCCCGGGGGCGGCACTGGGCGTCCAGGTTTGAAGCGCGTAGTAGTCCGGTTCACCGCGGACCGGCGCGATGTCGGTCCGCCCGGCCCCAACCTCGGAGCGGAGCCGGATCATGTCTGCGGAGCCGGGCGCCAACTCGTTGACGTAGATGAGAATCCCTGCCGCGACCAGGTTAGCAGACTGTTGCCGCCCTCGCAGCCAAGCGTAGGTCTGCACCTGCCATTCGCCCAGGTCCCAATGGTCCGCGCCGACTTCTGGCCGGTGCGATCCCTTGTAGTCGACGATGACCTCGAACGGTCCGCGCAGCCCCGGGCAGGCCACTTCAACGGCGTCCCGGATCGCGTTGCCCGACTCAACGTCAGCCAGTTGGACGTTGGTCAGAACGTCGATGACGCCGTGCAGGGCATATCGCTCCGAGCGGGCCATGGCGCCCGCCGTCCCGACCGGCAAAAGCCGTGTGCCGATCACCTTCTGCTCGGCGTCCGCGATCAGTGGGAAGAGATGGGGGCCGAGGATGTTGATGGCCGCCTCGGCCCGGCCGTAGGCCGAAGCCCGAGCCTTGCGGCTCCTTGCCCGCTTTCCGGCGAACGCGAGCGCTTCCTCGATCGGCCACCCGATCACGCGCACGTCGTTCCGAGCGAGGCCGTCCCGGGGCGTAGATGGAGGGCCGTCCTCCTCAAGCGGATCGCAGGGCCATGGGAAGGGCACGGTCGCGGCCCTCACCTTCCATAGGCGGAACGCCGCCTCCAGCACGCCATGGATGAACTCGCCGTACCACAGTTGAACGGGGCGGGACGGCGGGAGCGAACTGCCGTTGTAGTATCGGTACTGCATAGCGCAGCGCCGATAGGAGAGCAGGTCCCCGGTGAGGCTGTATTCCGGGACGACGCGGTCCGGACGCTTGAACGCGAGTTCCATGATGGCCCTGTCGTATCAGAGGGTCACGAAAGGTATGGCATTGGCGAGAGGCGGTCGCCGTCCCGCGACGGGAGTGCGCCAAGCCCACGTGCGGTCCCGTCGCCAGAAGGTCGCTACGTGCGGGATCGTGGTCTCATACCGCAGGCACGGCACGCAGCCTACCAGCAATAGCAGGCTCTGCGGCCGGCTGAACGCGACGTAATTGAGACGAATGAGGTCCTCAAACGTCCTTTGCATCGCATCCCGCCTGGTCCTAAGAGCGCCAATCGGCGTGCAGCCCGCCAAGTCATCCTCGAGCAACGCGACGGCCGAGGGCTCGTCCGGGAAACGCCTGAACCTTTGCTTGGGGCTATTTGTCTTGTAGTCCGAAGCCACGTCCACGACAACCAGCGGGAACTCGAGGCCCTTCGCCTGGTGGATGGTCATGACGTTGAGCCTGTCCCTAGGCACGCTCGGCATGACGTCCTCGTCGACCTCGACCAAGTCGTCCGCAACGGGCGCGAGCACGTCCCGCACGATCGCCTCGATGCTGCGGGTCCGGTGCGGCTCACTCCGGAGAACCAAAGACCGGTAGGGCGAGAAGGTTGCGGCCTGCGCCGCGGCCCTGGAGATTGCCTCCAGGTAGACTTGGTGCTCCGGATCGTCCTGAAACTGGGGCATCCAAGGCAGTAGGCTGTATAGGACGTCGAGGAGGGGCCACTCGGTACCCGACCCGCGACCGCCCGCGACGCCGCGCCAGCGCCCGACTACGGTGCTAAGGCTTGGCCCACGGACGAGCGCAGGCGCGGGGTCGGAGTTCAGAAATGCCCGCGCCTGACCGCGCCATCTCCGGAACGCATCCTTGGCGGTGTTGGTGATCGGCATGGGCTCGATGATGCGACCTTGGTCGTGGCCTGGATCACCCGGGTCCAGGCACTCGAGCACGAGCCCCAGCGCACGGCCCACCTCGTCGATGTCCTTCAGGGCCCTGCCGCGCGGATTGAAGCAGGCGACTCCGCGAGCCGCGAGTTCGCCGCGCAGCAACGACGGCAAGCGCCGGCGCGGCGGAGTCCCCATGTAGCCCCGCGTCTGTTCCGCGACCGTATGGCCGATCAGGACCGCGTCGCCGAAGTCTCCGCCATTCTCGGCCGGCAGGATCGGCTCAGCCAGCAGGTGGTCGCCTGGGCGGCCTCCCTCCCTAAAGATCTTGTGGAGGAAGCCGGCCAGGTCAGCGGCGAGCACCTCGGCGCTGTCGCGGAACATGCCCAGGACGGGAACACCCAACGTCTCCTGGTTGGCTCGGATCAGCGGCTTCGGGGGTTGTAGCCGGGCCGGCACGAAATCAGGATCGTTGACGATAAAGTCATTGAAGAAGCCTACGATCTCGGGCGTGGATCTGTAGTTCTCGACGAGATGGAGTTGGCGCGGCGGCCGCCCGCCGAGCGCGTCGGCGGCCCTGTCGCGGAAATCGCGGAACAGTTCGATCGTGGCGCCCCGGAACCTGTACAGCGATTGGTCGTCATCGCCGACCACGGTCAAGGAGGCGCCGGTCGTGCGAGCCAATCCAAGGTAGATCCGCTCCTGGAGTGGATTGGTGTCCTGGTATTCGTCTACGAGCATGGCGCCGAGGCCGTCCACCAAGTCCGGCACCCGCCCGGCCAGAATCGCCTCCAGGAACAGCCGTTCCAGCATCGCGAAGTCCATCTGGCCGGTTGCGCGCAGGTGAGCGACGTAGCGGTCGTGAATCTCCCGAATGGCAAGCCGGGCCGGTTGGTGGGGGCCGGGGGCGATGTAGCCGCCCAGGTCGACCTCGTCTTGGACGAGGCGGTCGACTAGGGCCCGCACGATGCGGACGCGGTCGCCGAGCGTCCTCGGTGGGGCGCCGCCAAAGCTGTAGAGCGCAAGGTAATTGTCGAACGGTTGGCCGACCCGTTGCAATTCGGCCCAGACCTCCCCGCGCCTGGCGAGCATCTGGTTGGCCGCGAACGCCTCCACGACCACGAGCGGACGTTCATCCGGCTGCCGGGCGCCCGACAAGGCCTCCTCGCACAATCCGTCCAGCGTCCCGGTAACGAAGCGGTTGACGTCGACCCCGGCAAGGAAGCTCAACATAGCCGGGTCATCGCCGGCCTCTGCCTCCCCGAAGGCCGCGGCGAAGAGAGGCGTGCCCCATTCGATTAACCGCGTCCGTATCTCCTTGGCGGCCTTGCGCGTGAATGTCGTGATCATAATCCGCTCGGGCGGAATCCGGTCGACGAGGACATGCCTCAGCGCCCGCAGCACAAGCACGGTCGTCTTGCCCGAACCCGAGATCGGAAGAGCGTCGTGTAGGGAAAGAGTGTAGAT
>CAHJXG010000149.1 GCA_903644035.1 Rhodospirillales bacterium | reverse complement strand
CCGCCGTTGCGGCCCACCCGGCGACCGCCAGCCCGGCGCCGAGTCCGGCCAGGCCGGACCGCAGCGCGGCAAGCCAGGCATCAGCCATTCCAGTTCCCTTTCGTTTCCTGCCGCGGCCCGAGGATGGCCGGTTGCCGTGGGCGGTCATGGCCCATCAGGCCGGGACCGCGTGCCGGGCGAGTTCGTAGCGGTTCGCCGGCTCCGCCAGCCCGAGATGGTGGCGCAGCGTCGTGCCCTGGTACTCGCTCTTGAACAGGTCCCGCCGGCGCAACTCCGGCACCACCAGCTCCGTGAACTCCAGGAGGCTGACCGGGTTGTGCGCGGGACAGATGACGAAGCCGTCCGCGGCACGGGTGGAGAACCACTCCTCAAGCGTGTCGGCGATCTCGGTCACCGTGCCGACGAGGGTCTTGGAGGAGCTTCTGGCCAGGATCAGGCCCAGCTGCCGGACGGTCAGGTTCTCGCGCCGGGCCATGTCCATGATCATGCGGGACCGCGACTCCCGCACCGTCGATTTCGGCGTCGGCACCGGCTCGTCCAGCCCGGCGCCGCCGATGTCGCCCACCGTGTTGTACACCGCCATCTCGGCCAGCAGCGGATCGACCAGGGCGTCGAGTTCCTCGAGCTTCGCCTTCACGTCGTCCTTCGTGAGGCCGACGATGGGCGTGATGCCGGGCAGCACCTTGATCTCATCGGCGCTCCGCCCGAACCGCGGCATGCGGCCCTTCAGGGAGGCGTAGAAGGCTCGGGCCTCGCCGACCTCGTGCTGCACGGCGAACACGGCGTCCGCGGTGCGGGCCGCGAGGTCAAGGCCCGGCTCGGACGCCCCGGCTTGGAAGATGACCGGCCGTCCCTGCGGGCACCGCGCGCAGGGCAGCGGCCCGCGGACGCTGTAGCGGCTGCCCTTGTGGTTGAGGGTGTGCAGCCGCTCGCGGTCGAAGAAGATCCCGCTCTCCTTGTCCCACCGGATCGCGTCGGATTCCCAGCTGTCCCACAGCCCGTACACGACATCGACGAACTCCTGCGCCCACGCGTAGCGGTCGGCATAGCCGACATGGGCGTCGCGGCCGAAGTTCTGCGCGATCTGGTCCGACCACGAGGTGACCACGTTCCAGCCGGCCCGGCCGCGGCTCATGAGGTCCAGCGAGGCGAACTTGCGCGCGATGTGGAACGGCTCGTTGTAGGTCGTCGAGGCCGTCGCCGCGAGGCCGATCCGGGAGGTGACCGACGACAGCGCGGACAGCAGCACGATCGGGTCGATGTCGATGGTTTCGCGATGCGTGCGGTCCCATGCCCCTGCGGGCTGGTCGAACGGCCTCATGCCGTCCCCGTCCGCGAAGAACAGGAAGTCGAACTTCGCGCGCTCGGCGATCTGCGCGTTGTTGGCATAGAAGGCGAAATCGTTGATCGCGCCGGGGGGAACCGATGGGTGCCGCCACGACGCGTAGTGGTAGCCGACCTGCCGCATGGACACGCCCAGGCTCATGTGCCTCGACAACGGTAGCCTCCCCAATCCTGCCGCACCCGGGCCACGGGCCGAAGTTCCATGGAGGCATCATTCCGGCCCGGCCCGGAGCCTGTCAACAGCAAAATGCTATTCGGGCATTCCGAATGGCCGAGCGGTCGTTTTAGGTCCGGCCAGCGTGTGCAATACGTTCCGTCCTTCCTGATTTGCTGCATTCTCGCATTTCTGTTGACCGATAAGACCGTCATCCCTACCGTTCAGTCAGGTGCCGCGCACGCTGCTGACCCGTTCAATCGCGCGGCGACACCCAGGAGCTGACACGCGATGCAGATCCAGCCGATCCTCTCTCCCGCCGCCTGGAAGGGGCCGGACGTCGACTACCGCAGGACGATGATGCACCTGCTGACGGCCGACGAGCTGGCCGAGATCCGCGCGGCGGTCGATCGCTGCGCGCAGCTCGACCTCGGCCAGATCGACCGCGTCGCGTTCGCGCTGCCGGGCTTCGGGCCGCGGCTCGCGCTGTATCGCGACGAGCTGCTGACCGGCACAGGCGTCCTGCTGCTGCGCGGGATGCAGCGGCTGGACCTCGCGGACGACGCGATGGCCCGCGCCTATGCCGGGCTTGGCAGCCATCTCGGCGTGCTCGTGGCGCAGTCGTGGCAGGGTGAGCTGCTCGGCAACATCATCGATGTCAGCGACATCAAGGACAAGATCCGCGGCTACAACAAGGGCGGGGCGCAGACGTTCCATTCCGACGGCACCATGTGCGACATCGTGGCGCTGCTGTGCCTCCGCCCGGCGCTGTCGGGCGGCGCCAGCCGGATCGTCAGCGCGGTCGCCCTGCACAACGCGATGCTGCAGCGCCGGCCGGACCTGCTGGCGGTGCTGTATGCCGGATACCACTACCGGTTCAACGAATGGGACGGCATGGACATCCCGGACCCGATCCAGGCGCCGGGACGCATCCCGGTGTTCGCCGCCACGGAGGGTGGCGTCTGCTGCGTCCAGGAGACCGGCCACATCAAGAACGCCGCCCGCGACGGCGGCACGCCGCTGACGGCCATCGAGAGCGAGGCGTTCGCCGAGCTGCAGCGGCTGGCCGCGTCGGAGGCGTTCTTCCTCGACATGGAGTTCGAGGCGGGCGACATGCAGTTCCTGAACAACCGGGTGATCCTGCACGGGCGCACGGATTACGACGATCCCGAGCCGGTCGCCCGGCGCCGGCACCTGCTGCGCCTGTGGCTGCATGTGCCACAATGGCCGGCCCGCCCGGCCGGGCAGATGTTCGCGACGCCGGGCGTCGTGGGCCGCTGGCTGCAGCGCCGGCGTGCAGGCGCGGAGCTTCCCGAGGCATACCTCCGGGAAGCGGCCGCCCAGCAGGCGGAGCCGGCGCGTGCGCCGATGCCCAGGGTCAAGCCCGACTGGGACGCCTCGCAGTGGTCCAAGCCGCACGCTCTGGCGTAGTGCCGCTTCCGGAGGACGCGATGGCAGTTTGGAAACTCTCGGCGGCTGAACTCCTGTCCGCCTATGCGGATGGATCGCTGTCGCCCCTGGAGGCGATGCAGGCGACGCTGGAGCGTGCGGAGGAGGTCAATCCGCGGCTCAACGCCATGTACGACTTCCACCGCGAGGAGGCGCTGGCGCTGGCGCGCCAGTCCACGCGGCGCTGGAGCGGCAAGGCGCCCGCCGGTCCGCTGGACGGCGTGCCCGTGACCATGAAGGACAGCATCGCGGTGGAGGGGTGGGCGCATTGGCGCGGCGCCCGGGCCCGCCGCGGCCGGGTGCAGGCGACGTTCGACGCCCCGCCCGTGGCGCGCATGAAGGAGGCGGGCGCGATCATCTTCGCCAAGACGACGATGCCCGATTTCGGCGTGCTCGGCGCCGGGGTCAGCTCGGCGCATGGCGTCACGCGCAACCCATGGAGGCTGGACAGCAACAGCGGGGGCTCGTCGGCCGGCGCGGCTGCGTCCATCGCGGCGGGCGCCGGGTCGATCTCGGTGGGCACCGACCTGGGCGGGTCCGTCCGCCTGCCGGCCGCGCTGTGCGGCATCTTCACGCTGAAGCCCAGCAGCGGCCTGGTGCCGCATCTGCCGCAGAGCGCGGCGCGGGTGGCCGGCCCGATGACGCGCACGGTGGACGACG
>CAHJXG010000148.1 GCA_903644035.1 Rhodospirillales bacterium | reverse complement strand
GCGGCGGCGGCGGCGATTGGCTGGGTCACGGCGCAGGGCACGGTGCGCCGGTGGCTGCGGCGGCTGCCGTGATGGAGGCGCGCTGGCTGCGCTATGCACGGCGCGGCCTGACGGCGGCCAGCATCGCGCTGCTCGGCGGCGGCGCGTTGTGGGGCGTGGGATTCGCACGGTTCAACAGCATGGCGCGGCACACCGGGGCACCGCCGGCGGCGGCGGACGGGATCGTCGTGCTGACCGGCGGCGCGGACCGCATCGAGACGGCGCTGCGTCTGCTGGTCGAGGGGCGCGCGCCCTACCTGATGGTGTCCGGCGTGGCGCGCGGGGCGGACATGGCCGACCTCATGCGCCGGGTGCCGCTCGACGCCGATCAGGCAAGCCGGGTGACGCTGGGCCACGCCGCGCAGAGCACGTCGGGCAATGCGGCCGAGACGGCGCCCTGGGCGCGGGCGCACCACATGCGGAGGCTGATCGTCGTGACGGCCGGCTACCACGTGCCGCGGGCGCTGCTGGAGGTGAGGCGCGCCCTGCCGGACGTCGAGCTGCAGGCGGTCGCGGTGCAGTCCCCGGCGCTCCGCAGCGCGCCGCCGGCGGCGTCGGTCCGCGTGCTGGCGGCGGAGTACGACAAGCTGCTGGCCGTCTGGCTCGGCCTGTCGCGCCTGCTGGAGACAAAGGAGGCGTCATGATCTGGCTTCGGTCCCTGCTGTTCAACATCTGGTTCTTCGCGGCGACGCTGCTGATGGGCCTGATCGGTGCGCCCATCCGCTGGTTCGCCCGCCGCCACGCGCTGTGGGTGGCGCAGAGCTGGGCGGGGCTGGTGCTCGGCGGCGCGGCGGCCCTGTGCGGGATCCGCGTCACCGTGCTGGGGCGGGAGCACCTGCCGACAGAGGGCGCCGCGCTGATCGCATCGCAGCACCAATCGGCCTTTGACACGCTGATCTGGCTGCGCCTGGTCCCGCGCACGGCCTATGTGTTCAAGGCCGAGCTGGCGCGCATCCCGCTGTTCGGTTCGCTGCTGGTGCCAGCCGGGCAAATCCCGGTGGACCGCGGCGCCTCGTTCAGCGCGGTGCGCAGCCTGCTGCGCGGCGCCGACCGCGCCAAGGCGGATCGCCGGCAGATCGTGATCTTCCCCGAGGGCACCCGGGTGGCGCCGGGCGTAGAGGCCGAGCTGCGGCCCGGCATCGCCGCCCTGGCGGCGCGGACCGGACTGCCGGTCATCCCGGTCGCCACCGACTCTGGCCTGTACTGGGGCCGGCGGGCATTCCGCAAGATGCCGGGCGTGATCCGCATCGTGGTCGGTCCGCCCATTCCGCCGGGCCTGTCGCAAACGGCGCTGATCGTCGCGATACAGGAGCGTTGGCGGGAGGCCGGCGCCGTCATCAATGCTGTGGATAAACCTGTGCATAAGAACGGCAAAGCGTTGGGAAACTGGGTTGCCTAGACATTGCAACGTCCTTAATTGTCAGGGTTTTATGGCAGTTCATGGACAGGAAGATTACAGGACGTTACGGTGCGACAGGCGTGTTTCTCCTTCAAGTTGTTGTTTTTCGATCATAAAAAGCTGCCGGCTCATTGTGCGGGATGCTATGTCCTTGCTGAGAGCGGCGCATAATTCGAAACGCCGCAGGCTGGGTCGAGCCGCTGTGGATGAGCGTCGGCCCCACGGTGCATGGGACTGCGTGCCTAGCCCTCGGCGTCGTTGAATGGCGGGGCCGCGTTGGTCGCGAACCGGGCTGCGCTGGGCGGCCTGCGTGCTTGCCGCGGCGGGGCTGCTACATGGCGCCTTCTGGCTCAGCTCCGTGCACCGGTTGGATGCGCTGGTGGAAGAACAGGCCCAGCTCCTGCGCGGGCAGGGCTGGCGTATTGTCCTCGGGGCCGCCCGGCCGCAGGGCTGGCCGGCCTCTGCGGGGCTGCAATTCGGGCCGACCTCGATCGAGACCGACGGGTTCGCCTGGGAGGCGGGTCGGGTGACCATCGACGCGCCGCTGCGCTGGCCCGGGTCAACCTCCGGAACGACGCCCAGCACGGCGCAAGTCTGGGCGGAGGGCCAGCGGATTCGGTTTGGCTCAGGCCCTGCCCACGCGGTGGTCTCACGGGGCCTGCGGGTCGAGGTGTCGGGCGATGCCGCCACCCTGGTCGGCACCGGCGTCGCCGTGGCGCCGCTGTTCGAGGCCGAGGCGCTGCAGCTGCGGTTTGCACCGGACGGGCTGGCGTTGGCGGCCCGTCGCCTCACGCTGTCCGAGGCGGCTCGGATGGATGTCCCGGTCGTGGACACGCTGGCGCTTCATGCGTCGGCGACGCCACCGGTCCGTTGGGCCGGACGCCTGCGCCCCACGGCCCTGGCTTGGCGTCAGGCCGGCGGGGTCGTGGACATGTCGGACGTGGCGCTCACCATGGGCCGCGCCCATGCCGTCGGCAGGGGCAAGATCTGGCTGGATGACGCCCTGCAGCCGAGGCTGGATGGGGCGATGCACGTCACCGGCTACGAGGCCGGGCTGGACGACCTTGCGGCGGCGGGGGTCTTAACGCGCCAGGGCGTCGTGGCGGCAAAGGCGGTGCTCCGCCTGCTTGCGGCGCCCGCGTTGGACGGCGGGGCCGACGTGCCCATACAGGTCGAAGCCGGCACGCTGACCGTGGCACGCTTCCCGCTGCTGCGTATGCCGGTGCTGGAGTGGCCCACGGAGTCGCCGGGGCCGTGACGCGGCCCGTCCGACCAGATGGCCCTACGGCTCTCCGCCAGACGTCGACTGCGCCGCCAGGGCACGCGCCATCTGGCTCAGGGCTTCCTGGTGCTTCTGGTTGTCGATCGCGGCGAAGTTGCGCGCGAGTTCAAGGCACATGCGCTGCCGCTGGGAGAGTTCTACGGCAGGCGTCTCGGTGTCCAGGCCCTCAAAGAACCAGCTCACGGGGACGTTCAGCACCAGGGCGATCTCGTAGAGCCGGCCGGCCGATATACGGTTCAGGCCACGCTCATACTTGTGCGCCTGCTGATAGGTGACGCCGATCATCTGGGCGAGCTGCTGCTGCGACAGGCCCAGCATCACCCGGCGTTCACGGATGCGCGCACCAGCATGGTGGTCCGCGATGCTGGCCCGGGCTGGCGGCCCGCTCTCGGGGCCAGCCTTTCCATTCCCTGAGACGATTTCTCGATTCTGCTTGGAACTCACGACCTGCCCCGCGGTATGATGCAAACAGGCTTACACCCAATCGGGTAGAAGCAGCATGACGCCCCCCACGGGTAGCGTCAACATCGCGTGACTTTAGACGCATCGCAGCTAAAGAAAAGCTCATTCCCAAGATTAAATTGTTTGTGGAATCAGGCTGGGCCTTCCTTCAACTTGGCGGCCCGGTCGCGACGCGGCGTGCGCAGCAGCGCAGGGACCGGGTCGGCGCTGACGGGCGCAGCGTGCGATGCGACGGTCGCAAGGGCCGTCACTGCCTCGGCACGGGCGATTGCGAGCTGGCTGCGCAGGCTGTCGATCTCCTGCCGCAGCCGGTCGATGGCCTGAGGGTCCGCGTCGTGCTGCGTGGGCGGTGCCTCGTCTGCCGCGGGAGCGTCCGGACCGGGCGGAAGGGGGGCGCTGCCGCGATGGAACGGGTTGAACATGCTCATCGCGCGCTCGATCATCGCGACGTTCTGCCGGCTCATCTCCTCGACGCCGACCGGCATGAACGGGCTGAAGGTCTGCTGCACCACCTGCCGCAACTGCTGCTGCTGGCGCGCGAAGCTCGCCATCGCCTGCTCGAGGTATCGCGGCACCACGCCTTGCAGGCTGCCGCCGTAGAAGCCGATGAGCTGTCGCAGGAAGGCGGTGGGCAGCATCGAGGTGCCCTTGCTCTCCTCCTCGACGATGATCTGCGTCAGCACGCCGCGCGTGATGTCCTCTCCGGACTTCGCGTCGTAGACCACGAAGTCGCGGCCGGCGCGGATCATGTCGGCGAGGTTGTCGAGGGTGATGTAGCTCGACGTTTCCGTGTTGTACAACCGGCGATTGGCGTATTTCTTGACGACCACCGGGGGCTGTTGCGGGGCAGCCGCCGGGCTGGCGGACTCAGTGTCGGAGGCGGCGTAGGCAGGGGGGGCGAATTGCGGCATGGATCCCTCGCATTCAGCAGTCGGCGGAGTGTATCACGCACTTGCAGCATTGGGCGATTATCGCACTTGCGCCTATCACGCCAACCCTATGAGCAAATGCTATGAACGATCCGCCGGAAAGCCGGCCCGACAGCGCGCTCGCCGCCGATTGGGTGACGATCTGGCAAAGCGAGTGGGCCGCCGCCGCCGTGGATCGGGAGGTGCAGGAGGCATGGCTGCGCCTGGCGGCCCTGGCGGTGCGGGACGGCGCAGCGCCATCTCCGCAGGCGCCCGCTGATGCTGCGCCCGGATCGGCCTGGCCCGTTCCGCCGGCGCGGGCCACGGCCGCTGTTGATGCACTTGGTGCCCGGGATGCTGCAAGCGACAGCCTCCGGGATACCGCCATCGCCAGCCTGCTGGACCGCGTCGCCGAGCTGGAGCGCCGGGCCGGAGGCGCCGCCGATCCCGCCGACCGCTGACCCGGCGCTGGTCGCGGGCATCGCCGCCTATCGCCGGCAC
>CAHJXG010000147.1 GCA_903644035.1 Rhodospirillales bacterium | reverse complement strand
CTCCCGCCCGTCGATCATCGCCAGCAGGTCCGCCGCCTGCAGCCGGCCCGCGTCCAGCGCCTCCCCGAGCGGCCCGGCGACCTCGTGCCGCCGCCGGGCGCCCTCCGCCACCTCCCGCCACCATTGCAGGCGGATCAGCGCCAGCATCGGGTTGGACACGACCTCCCGCGCCCGCGCCAGCTCGTGGTTCACCGCATACAGCACGAACAGCGTCTCCCGCATCGCGGGCGGCGCGAAGAGCGCGGTGAGGAAGCGGTCGGCGTCGTGGCGGCGGACGATCTCGGCGCAGGACGACAGAGGTTGGGACGGCATGGCGCGGACGTGGCCCCAGGCGCCACGCTGCGCAACCTTGACGCACCCGGCGCCCCGCGACCAATCTGCGCCGCGTCACTGAGAGGACCAACCCATGGCATTCGAACTCCCCCCCCTCCCCTATTCGCACGGCGCGCTCGCCGAGCGCGGCATGTGCCAGGAGACGATGGAGCTGCACCACGACAAGCACCACCAGGCCTACGTCACGGCGCTGAACGGCTTCGTCGAGAAGAACCCGGCGCTCGCCGGCAAGTCGCTGGAAGAGATCATCCAGATGAGCCACGGCCAGGCCGACCTGGCGCCGGTGTTCAACAACGCCGGGCAGCACTGGAACCACGTCCTGTTCTGGCAGAACATGTCGCCGCAGGGCGGCGGCATCCCCGGGGCGCTGGAAACCAAGATCACCAGTGACTTCGGCAGCGTCCAGGCCTTCAAGGATGCGTTCAAGGCCGCTGCCGTGGGCCAGTTCGGCTCCGGCTGGGCCTGGCTGGTGCTGGCCAGCGATGGCAAGCTCAAGGTCGCGAAGACGCCCAACGGCTCCAACCCGCTGGCGACCGGTGAGGGCAAGGCTCTGCTCGGCCTCGACGTGTGGGAGCACAGCTACTACCTGGACTTCCGCAACCGCCGCCCGGACTACGTGACGAACTGGCTCGACAAGCTGGCCAACTACGAGTTCGCCGCGAGCCAGATGGGCTGACCGGCCATGCCCCCTCCCCCGCGCGCCGAGGGAGGGGGCACGTTCAGCCGGGCTTCACGTCGTTCGCGGCGACCGGCTTCAGCACCGTCGTGATGGTGTCGCGGAGGAGGGTCACGCGGACGTTCGGGGCGATATCGACCTCGATCTCGTCGCTGCCCTCCTTGACCCGCTGCACCGTCCCGAGGATGCCGCCCGCCGTCACCACGCGGTCGCCCCGGCGGAGCGCCGCGAGCATCGCCTTCATCTGCTTGGCCCGGGCCTGCTGCGGCCGGATCAGCAGGAAGTAGAACACGCCGAAGATCAGCACCAGCGGCAGGAACTGGGTGACGCCGCCCAGCAGCGTGGCGGCATCCTGGGCGTAGGCGGGAGAGATCAGCATATTTGTCCTGGGTTGCCGTGGTTGCGCCGGGACCATAGTTTGAGACCCTGCCCCGTCAAGCCATGACGTGCCCAGGCATCGTACCCAGGCATCGCTCCCAGGAGTTCCGTTGGACATCGCCCTGCTGACCCGTATCGCCGACGCGCTGGACCGGCTGGCGCCCCTGCCGCCGCCCGCGCCGGACCTGGCCCACGCCGACGCCTATGTGTGGCAGCCCGCGCCGGCGCACCTGGTGCCGGTGCCGCGCGTGTCCCGGGTCGATATCGGCCTGCTGCAGGGCATCGAGCGGCAGAAGCGACAGCTGCTCGACAACACCCTGCGCTTCGCCAGGGGCCTGCCTGCCAACAACGCGATGCTGTGGGGCGCCCGCGGCATGGGCAAGTCGTCGCTGGTCAAGGCCGCGCACGCCGCCGCCAACCAGGACACGCCGGGCATCCTGGCGCTCATAGAAATCCACCGGGAGGATATCCGCACCCTCCCTGACCTGCTGAACCTCCTGCGCGGCCATGAGCGCCGCTGCCTGATCCTGTGCGACGACCTGTCGTTCGAGCGGGAGGACGCCGACTACAAGGCGCTGAAATCCGTGCTGGACGGCGGCATCGAGGGGCGTCCCGCCAACGTGCTGTTCTACGCCACCAGCAACCGCCGCCACCTGATGCCGCGCGACATGATCGACAACGAGCGCTCGACGGCGATCAACCCGGGCGAGGCGATCGAGGAGAAGGTCTCGCTGTCCGACCGCTTCGGCCTGTGGATCGGCTTCCACAACTGCGACCAGGACGCCTTCTTCGCCATGGTGGACGGCTATGCCGACCAGCTCGCCTTGCCCATCGCCCGTGACGCGCTGCACGCGGAGGCCGTCGAGTGGTCCATCACCCGCGGCGCCCGCTCCGGCCGGGTCGCCTGGCAGTTCATCGAGGACCTGGCCGGCCGCCTCGGCGTGGCCCGCCCGCAGGACGGCGCGGCATGACCGGGAGATGCACGCCCACGACCGTGCCCTGACGCCTCGCTAGGCGCCGTGCAGCGTCGTCGTCCCGGCCATGTAGGGCACGAGCGCCGGCGGCACGCGGATCGTGCCATCCGGCTGCTGGCCGTTCTCCATCACCGCGATCAGCGCCCGCCCGACCGCGACGCCGGACCCGTTCAGCGTGTGCACGAACCCGGCTGACTTGCCGTCCGCGCCGCGCAGCCGGGCGTTCATGCGCCGGGCCTGGAACGCGCGGGTGTTGGAGCAGGAGCTGATCTCCCGCCACGCCCCCTGGCCCGGCAGCCAGACCTCAAGGTCAAAGGTCTTGGCCGCGCCGAACCCGGTGTCCCCGGCGCAGAGCAGCATCCGGCGATACGGCAGGCCGAGCGCCTCCAGCACCGCCTCCGCGCAGGCGGTCATGCGCTCGTGCTCGGCGTCGCTCGCGTCAGGATGGGTGATGCTGACCAGCTCCACCTTGCGGAACTGGTGCTGGCGCAGCATCCCGCGGGTGTCGCGCCCGGCCGACCCGGCCTCGCTGCGGAAACAGTCCGACAGCGCCGTGAGCCGCAGCGGCAGGCGGTCCGCCGGCACGATCTCGTCCATCACCGTGCTGGTGAGCGGCACCTCGGCGGTCGGGATCAGCCAGCGGCCGTCCGTGGTGCGGAACAGGTCGTCTGCGAACTTCGGCAGCTTGTCGGTCCCGTAGGCGGCGGCGTCGTTAACCAGCAGCGGCACCTGGGTCTCGGTGTAGCCGTGCTGGGTCGTGTGCAGGTCCAGCATGAACTGGCCCAATGCGCGTTCCAGCCGGGCCAGGCCGCCGCGCAGGATGGTGAACCGGCTGCCGGACATGCGGGCGGCCCGCTCGAACTCCATGAGGCCCAGCGCCTCGCCGAGCTGGAAGTGCTCCAGCGGCTGGAAGTCGAACTGCGGGGGATCGCCGACCTGCTTGACCACGACGTTGGCGGCCTCGTCCAGGCCGTCGGGCACGTCGGGGTCGAGCAGGTTGGGCAGCGCCTCCAACTCGCCCCGGATCGCCAGGTCGAGCGTGTCCGCCCGCTGCTCCAACGCCGCCATCTCGTCCCGCAGCGCCGTGGCCTCGCCCTCCATCGCCGCCGTGTCCGCGCCGGTGCGGCGGCTCTGGCCGATCTGCTTGGCGAGCGTGTTGCGCCGCGATTGCCTGTCCTGCACCGCCGTCAGCGCGGCGCGGCGCTCGGCGTCCACCTGCAGCAGGCGCGTCGCCATCGACGGCAGGCCACGCCGGGCCATGGCGGCGTCGAACCCCGCGGGATCGGCGCGGAGCGCGCGGAGGTCATGCATCAGACGTCGACCGGCTTCGTCTCGACCCAGCCGGCCGTGATGATGGAGATCTCGTAGAGCGCGATCAGCGGGATCGCGAGGCCCGTCTGGGTGATGACGTCGGGCGGCGTGATGATCGCCGCCACGACGAACATGCCGACATAGGCGTAGCGCCGGTACTTCTTCAGCCCGCGCGAGGAGATGATGTTGACCTTGGCGAGCAGCGTCAGCAGCACCGGCAGCTGGAACGCCAGGCCGAAGGCGAAGATCAGCCGCATGACGAGGCCGAGATACTCGCTGACCTTCGCCTCCAGCTGCACCGGCAGGCCGCCGCCGCCGTCGGGCGATTCGAAGCTGAGGAAGAACGTCCACGCCGCGGGGAACACGAAGTAGTAGGCGAGCGCGGCGCCGGCCACGAACAGAACCGGCGTCGCGACCAGGAACGGCAGGAACGCCTTCTTCTCGCTGCGATACAGGCCGGGCGCCACGAACAGCCAGACCTGCGACGCGATCACCGGAAAGGAGATGAAAGCCGCGCCGAAGAAGGCCACCTTCAGGTAGGTGAAGAACGCCTCGTACAGCGCCGTGAAGATCAGCCGGCGGTTCTGCCCGGTCTTGCTCACCAGGATGTCCGCCAGCGGCTGCGCCAGGAAGGAGTAGATGCCCCGGCTGAAATAGTAGCAGATGGCGAAACAGATCAGGAACGCGCCCATGGACCACAGCAGGCGCGTGCGCAGCTCGATCAGGTGATCGAGCAGCGGCATGGGCTTGTCGTTGATCGGGTCTTCCTGCACGTCCTGCGAGTCCACGATGCTGTCCTGGCGTGCGGTTAGGCGTGCGGCGTCGAGTGGGTCGCAGGCTCGGGCTGGGCGGGCAACGCGGGCGGCGTGCCGCGCGGGTCGATGTAGGCGGGCAAGGCCGGTGGCGGCGCGGCAAGCGTTGCACCATCGCCTGACGCCGGGTCGGACGGGGTGGATTCGGGCGCCGGCGGCACCGTCGCGCCGTCATCCGCGGCCACCGGCGTCACGGGCGGGGGCGCGGTGTAGGGCTGCTCGTGGATGGTGCGGCGGATCGAACCGTCGCCGTCCACGGCGCCCAGGATCTTGCCCTTGATGTCCATGCTGCGGATGTCGTTGATGTGGTCGCGCACCTCGTGCAGGTTCGCCTCGCGCACCATCTCGTCCACGTGGGTCTGGAACTCGGACGCCATCCGCCGGGCTTTCTTGATCATCTCGGCGACGGCCTTGATGGCGACAGGCATGTCCTTCGGCCCGATCGCGATGAGGGCGACCACACCGATCAAGGCGATTTCAGACCAGGCTAGATCAAACATGGCAGGCTGCGTCCCTTCGGCGCGTTGGTAGCACGGAGGCGGCGCCTGGGGAACCGCGTCACCGCGCCTCCGGCGCCAGGGCGCCCTCCTCCCGCAGCATGTCCTCGCGCCGGGGCAGGTCGCCGATGTCGCGCAGGCCGAACTGCGCCAGGAACGCCGCCGTGGTGCCCCAGAGCGTCGGCCGCCCCGGCGCCTCCTTGCGTCCCTTCGGCTCGATCAACCCGGCCTCCAGCAGCGCATCCATCGTGGCCTGGCCGAGGCTCGC
>CAHJXG010000146.1 GCA_903644035.1 Rhodospirillales bacterium | reverse complement strand
CGGGCGCAGCTGCGGGCGCTGCGCCGCCTGCCGGGCCGGGCGCGGCAACCTGTGCCGCGACGTGTTCTTCATGGGCAGCGCCAGCCGCTTCCCGCACATGCAGGGCGGGTTCGCCGAGTACGTCGCCGTGGACGAAAGCCAGGCCCACCCGGTGTCGGACGCGCTCCCCTTCGCGACCGCGGCCTTCGCCGAGCCTTTGGCCGTGGCGCTGCACGCGGTCGAGCGGGCCGGGCCGCTGCTGGGCCGGTCGGTGCTGATCACCGGCGCGGGGCCGATCGGCCTGCTGGTCCTGCTCGCGGCCCGGCGCGCGGGGGCGGAGACCATTGGGGTCACCGACATCCTCGACGCGCCCTTGGCGCTCGCCCGGCGCATCGGCGCCGATGCCGCGGTGGTCGCGACGGACGCCGACGCGCTGGCCGCCATGACGAGGGCGATGGACGGCTTTGAGGTCGCGTTCGAGGTGTCCGGCAGCCCGGCTGGCCTCGCGGCCTGCCTCGGCGCGGTGCGGCCGGGGGCGACGGTGGTGCAGGTCGGCACCTTGCCGCCGGGCCAGTTCCCGTTTGCCGGCAACCTCGTGATGTCGAAGGAGATCGATCTGCGCGGCGCCATGCGGTTCGACCGCGAGTTCGCCCATGCCGTCGCCTGCCTCGATCGCGGCCTGGTCGATGTCGGCCCGTTGCTGACCGCCTGCGTCCCGGCTGCTCAGGCATCGGCGGCGTTCGACCTGGCGAAGCAGCGGGACAAGCACGCCAAGGTGCAGATCGCGTTCTGACGGCCCTGCCGCCTAGGGGTGGCTCTCCCGGTCGTCGGCGTCCTGGTGGACCACGTCGAACTCGTAGCGCTCGTGCGGCACCGCGCGGTGGTCCGCCTGCCGGAACTGCTGGGGACGCAGGCAGTAGTCGCGCAGGATGGCCAGCGTCTTCAGCGCCTGCGACGTCATCTTGACGTTCGACACCTGGTCGTCCTCCCGCCAGCTGATCGGGAAGAACAGGACCGAGCGCCCGGCGTCGAACAGGCCCAGCAGCAGGAAGTTGTTGAAGCGCAGGTCGTCGGCGTAGCGCAGCACGGCCCGGTCGGTGAACACGCTGGCGGCGAAGACGTTCAGCCCCGAGCCGAGGTCCAGCACGCGGCGGCGGGTGCCCAGGGTGAACAGCAGGTTGAACACGTGGTTGCCGAAGACGCGGAGGCGCGAGTACCCCAGCAGCGACGACCCCCGGGCGAACCGCGCCCCGAGGCAGGCGTCGTGCCGCAGGTGCTGGCCGTCCAGCACCGGGGCGAGGTCGGCGATGCTGCCCTGGTCGTCGCCGTGCAGGACGATGACATGGGTGAAGCCCTGCCGCTCGGCATAGGCAAAGGCGGCCTTGTGCGATCCGCCGAGGTTGTAGTTGGCGCGGTTGCGCGCGACCGTCACGCGGGGCACCTCGGCCTCCGGCGCCGCGGCGATGGCCGCCGCCACCGTGCCGTCCTTGCTGCCGTTGTCCAGCACCAGGACCTCGGCGAAGCGCCGGGCGAGCGGGCCCTTGAGCTGCGCCAGCACCCGGCCGACCTGAAGCGCGCAGTTATAGCAGGGGATGAACACCAGCAGCTTCTCGGGCGCGTTCTCGGGCATGGTCACGTCCTCGGCGCCATCGCCCGCTCGCTCATGTGGCGGGACATCAGGAAGTTCAGCAGAAGCTGCGGCGGCGTGACCAGGACCTTGGCGGCGGCGGTCAGGGCGGCGCGCGACGGGGCCTGGCCATAGGCCTGCGCCAGCCCGTCCAGTCCGTGGATGATCAGGGTCATCGCCCAGGCCGCGGCGGTGATCAGGCACAGCGTGTAGAGCAGGTAGACCGCGACCCGCGTGCCGAGCGCGCCCTCGCTGCGATCGAAGATGAGGCGGCGCGACAGCAGGAACACCATGAGCGCCGCGGTGCTGGAGCTGATGACGTTGGCAAGGAACGGCGGCATGCCGAGGCCGCCCACCATGGACAGCAGCAGGGTGAGATCCAGCAGCCAGCCCATGCCGGACAGTCCGCCGAATTTCAGGAACGCGGTGAGCCAGCCCTGCTTGGGGCCGGCCTGGCGGGCGAGGGTGACGGTCATCACGGATCAAGTAGGCGCGGTGCAGCGCAGCGTCGCCCAACATCGCCGTGATGACGCCTGAAGATTGATCTGGTCGCCGGCTTGCGGCAGGGTGAGTACCACCGGCATTGGGATTTCGGATGCAGAACCTGCTGCCGAGGGCTGAGCGGATCGGCACGCTGCTCAGGGCACGCCAGGAGACGGTGGGCGTCGCCGAAAGTTCATCGGGCGGGCTGGTCTCGGCGGCCTTGCTGTCCGTTCCGGGCGCCAGCGCCTATTTCCAGGGCGGCGCCGTGGTTTATACGGCGGGCGCCAGGACTGCCCTCCTTGCGATCACGCCGGACCAGATGGCGGGTATCCGGTCAGCCTCCGAGGCCTACGCCCTTCTGCTGGCCCGCACGATGCGGGAGCGCCTCGGCACGACATGGGGCATCACCGAGACCGGGGCGGCCGGACCGGGCGGCAACCGCTATGGCGACGCGGCCGGCCATAGCTGCATCGCCGTGAGCGGCCCCGTGGAGACGGTCGCCACCATCGAGACCGGGAGCGGCGACCGCGTCGCCAACATGCGCGCCTTCGCGCTCGCGCTGCTGGACCTGCTGACCGAGGTCCTGGACGC
>CAHJXG010000145.1 GCA_903644035.1 Rhodospirillales bacterium | reverse complement strand
GCCGGGCCGGTGCTGGCGGGCAACATCCGCGCGACGCTCACCGGCCGCCGCCTGCGCCCGTATCGCCCGCAGCCCCACGCGCTGGCCATCGTCTCGACCGGCGGCCGGCACGCCGTCCTGACCCGCAACGGCATCACGCTGGAGGGCGGCTGGGCCTGGCGGCTGAAGGACTGGATCGACCGGCGCTTCATGGCGCGCTTCAACGACCTTCCGCGCCGGCCCGGGCCGCCCGGCGGCTGACGCCGGCTGGTTTCGGGGCAGAACGCATGGACCTGTGCCGCCAAGCTGGTTAACCTGAGTAGACCTGGCACCGCCACAAGACGGGGCTTGAGGAGAGGGAACACCATGCAACGACGTCAGATTCTGGCCGCCGCGACTGCGGCTGCGACCATTGCCGCCACCCGGGCGGCCCATGCCGACCGCCTGCCGCTCGGCGACCTGCCGGGCACGCGCTACCCGGACCCGCGGGTCGAGGCGCTCGACAAGCGGTTCCACGGCAAGGTCGGCAACGCCGCCATCGAGCGGATCGCCACCGGGTACCGCTGGGCGGAGGGACCGGTGTACTTCCCGGCGAGCGGCCGGCTGGTCTGGAGCGACATCCCCAACAACCAGATGCTGCAATGGTCGGAGGTGGACGGCCACGTCAGCGTGTTCCGCAACCCGTCCAACTACTCCAACGGCAACACCAAGGACCGGGAAGGCCGGCTGCTGACCTGCGAGCACGACGCGCGCCGCATCACCCGGACCGAGCATGACGGCACGATCACCGTGCTGATCGACAGCTACCAGGGCAAGCCGCTGAACGCCCCGAACGACGCGGTGGTGGCCGCGGACGGCGCCGTGTGGTTCACCGACCCGGGCTATGGCATCGACGGCCCCTATGAGGGCCACAAGGCGACGGCCGAGCTGCCGCGGAGCGTCTATCGCCTGGACCTGAAATCCGGCGCGGCCACGGTGGTCGCCGATGACTTCACCCGCCCGAACGGCATCTGCTTCTCGCCGGACGAGAAGACGCTGTATGTCGTCGATAGCGGCATCACCCATGGCGGCCCGGCGAACATCCGGTCGTTTGCCGTGAACGGCGACAAGCTCTCCGGCGGGAAGGTGTTCGCGGAGAACTTTGCCCCGGGCTTCAGCGACGGCGTGCGCACCGACACCGAGGGCAACGTGTGGTGCAGCATGGGCTGGGCCGACCCGAAGGAGGACGGGGTGCGCTGCTACGCCCCCACCGGTGAGCTGATCGGCAAGATCCACCTGCCCGAGACCTGCGCCAACCTGTGCTTCGGCGGCCGCAAGAACAACCGGCTGTTCATGGCGGCCAGCACCTCGGTCTATGCCGTCTATGTCGATGCCTTGGGCGCGCTGAAACCCTAAGGCGCGACATCTCGCGCACGGGGCGGCCACGGACGTGGCCGCCCCGTGCGCGCCGGCAGCCGGCGCTCGTGGAGCGTCGATCGGGACACCCAAGCCTGTCCGTTAAAAGGGAGCTGACCGCATCATACGATAAAACGTTGCTCAAAACGTTTTCTTCACGTAACTTAAAGTTCCTGGGATCGGGCAAGCTGCAGCGCGTCGAGCGGGATTAGCCACCAACGGCCATTCGCATGAGACCTGGGAATGGCCCGGCCACTCTTGAACCATGGGTGGAGGACGGCGATGCGCGCACCCAAGTCGGAACGCGCCTTGGACACCCCCTTGCAGACCCAGCCGATGTTCCGCAACCGGCTTCTGCAGAGGCTGCCCGCCGATGAGCTTCGGCGGCTTCGGCCGTATCTGGCCCGTGTCCGCCTGGCCGGCGGCGACATCCTGCATCGGGCCGGCGACCTGGTCGAGCAGGCGTATTTCGTCGAGCAGGGCTACGTCTCGATGGCGGCGGAGGCCGGAGGCGCGGGCCGGGTCGAGGTGGGCCTCGTCGGGCGGGAAGGCGTGGTCGGGTCGTCGGTGCTGCTCGCGGCCGACCTGCCCTCCTCGCTCCAGGCCGTGGTGCAGATGCCCGGGACGGCTTACTGCATCCGCGCCGACATCCTGCACGCCACCCTGGAGCACGCGCCGGCGCTCCGCCGGGCGATGCGGCAGGCCTTGGAGATCCTGGTCGCGCAGCTCGCGCAGATCGCCGCCTGCAACAGCCGCCACACGCTCCCGGAGCGGCTGGCGCGCTGGCTGCTGATGGCGCATGACCGCGTGGATGGCGATGAGCTGCCGCTGACCCAGGAGCTGCTGGCCGTCATGCTGGCGGTTCGCCGGCCCGGCGTCACCATCGCCATCAGCACGCTGCAGGCTGGGGGGCTGTTGCAGCACAGCCGGGGACGGATCGCGATCTGCGACCGGCCGGGCCTGGAGGCGGCGTCATGCGCCTGCTATGCCCAGCTGTGCCATTTTACCGCAAAGATCGACCGCTGGGTCGCATAATTTGTCTTTGCGTACGTTTTCATACCGATAAAGGGTCGGCAAACGTTGCGGAAAGCCGTTGAATAATGCCTAGCAGTAGTTCTGCTTGCGCTTTTCTTCAACCGCTTTTTGCCTGGGTCCAGCAATGTCCGTCGTATCCGCGGCCGGGAGTGCCAGCTTTCGCAACGAACTGCTGCGTGCTCTGCCGGCCGACGAGCTTCAGGCACTGCGTCCGCATCTGCTGCCGGTGACCCTCGTCACGTCGCAGGTCCTGCACGAGGCAGAGACCCCGATCGACGAGGTGTTCTTCCTGGAATCCGGCCTGGCGTTCCTGACGGCGGACACCCGGGACCATGGTCTCGTCGAGGTCGGCACGACGGGGCGCGACGGCTTCGTCGGCCTGCCGGCGCTGCTCAGCCCCGAGCCGGTCAGCGTGCATCGCGCCTTCGTGCAGATACCGGGCCGCGCCCACCGCCTCCGCGCCGCCACGCTTCGCGAAATGACGGAGACGCTGCCGACGCTGCGCGACCGCTGCCTGCGCTACGTGCAGGTCATGCTGATGCAGAACTCGCAGATCGCTGCGTGCAACGCGCGGCACGAGCTGCCGGGCCGCTTGGCGCGCTGGCTGCTGATGAGCCGGGACCGCATCGAGGGCGACGACCTGCCGATGACGCAGGAGTTCCTCTCCACCATGCTGGGGGTCCGCCGGGCCGGCATCTCCGTCGTGGCGAACTCGCTGCAGGGGTTGGGCCTGATTCGCCAGTCACGCGGACGCGTCACCATCCTGGACCGCGCCGGGCTGGAAGAGAAGGCCTGCACCTGCTACCGCATGGTCGAGCGTAACCGGGCCAGGATCATGGGCCTCTCGCCCGGCGCGGCGGATGCACCGGCGGGCCTGGACAAGGCGCAAGGCTCCCGGTGAACTCGGCGCGGCGGGCGGGCTCCGGCATCGACCGCAGCATCCGAGAGGCGAGGGCATGGCCGAGGCTGACGCCGCACCGCTGAACGACGCTCAGGCGTCCCTGAGCCGGCTT
>CAHJXG010000144.1 GCA_903644035.1 Rhodospirillales bacterium | reverse complement strand
CACTGGCTGGCGCAGGACCCGATCGCCCGCTGCGCCGCCTCGCTGGCCATGGGTCCGGATGCGCTGGCGGCGCTGGAAGCCGCGGCCAGCTCCGCCGTAGAGGCCGCCCTCGCCTTCGCCCGCGCGTCGCCCGATCCCACGATGGAGCAGCTGGCCCCCGCCGTCCTGGCGCCGTTCCAGCCGGTCACGCCCGAGCCGCAACCAGGCACCCGCCCCATCACCTACGCCCAAGCGATCACCGAGGCGATGGGACAGGAGATGGAGGCCGATGAGCGCGTCTTCGTCGTGGGCGAAGACGTGGGCGCGATCGGCGGCATCTTCGGCCTGACCCGTGGCCTGCTGGACCGCTTCCCCGGCCGGGTGCTCGACACGCCCATCAGCGAGCAGGCAATCGGGGGCCTCGCGGTCGGCGCCGCCCTCGCCGGGCGCCGTCCCATCGCCGAGATCCAGATCTTCGACTTCGTCACCCTGATGATGGACATGATCGTGAACCAGGCGGCGAAGGCCCGCTTCATGCTCGGCGGCAAGACCACTGTCCCCGTCGTGTTCCGCGGTCCCCAGGGCGGCGGCATCCGCTTGGCCGCGCAGCACTCGCAGTCGCTGGAGGCATGGTTTGCCCACGTGCCGGGCCTGGTCGTCCTGGCGCCCTCCAACCCCTACGACGCCAAGGGCCTCATGGCTGCCGCGATCCGCGACGACAATCCGGTCGTGTTCCTGGAGCACAAGCTGCTGTATCTCGGTACGCCCGCCCCGGTTCCAGAGGCTGCCTACGCGATCCCCATCGGCCGCGCCGCGATCCGCCGCCCGGGCCGCCACGCCACCATCGTTGCCACCATGGCCATGGTCGAACGCGCGCTGGCCGCCGCCGACGCGCTGGCCCGCGACGGGATCGAGGCCGAGGTGATCGATCCGCGCACGCTTCGCCCGCTGGACATGGACACAATCTGCGCCAGCGTGCGCCGCACCGGCCGCTGCGTCGTGGTGCATGAGGCCCCGCGCACCGGCGGCCTGGGTGCGGAGATCGCGGCGGGGATCACGGAGGCTGCCTTTGACTGGCTGGATGCCCCCGTCGCGCGCGTCGCCATGCCCGACGTGCCGATGCCCTACAATGACCGACTGGAGCGCTTCCTGATGCCGTCAGCCGCCGCCATCGCCGCCGCCGTGCGCCAGGTCTGCTACCGATGAGCCGGACCTTGGGCACCTGGAGCCAGGTCGCGAGCGCAGAGGTGGTCGACATGGTCGGCCTGGCCGGGTTCCAGTTCACCATCATCGACATCGAGCACGGCTATTTCGGCCTGGAGACGGCGGAGAACCTGATCCGCGCCTGCGACGCAGTCCGCATCGAGCCTTGGCTGCGCGTGCCCTCGCTGGATCCTGTGCTGATCGGAAAGGCGCTGGATTGCGGGGCGCGGCGCATCGTGGTGCCCGGCATCGCGTCCGGCGACCAGGCGGCGGCGGCCGTGGCCGCGGGGCGGTACGGGCCGGAGGGAACGCGGGGAGCGTGCCCCTGCGTGCGCTCTGGCGGGCACTACATCAAGGACTGGCGCGCGCATGTGGCCCGGTCGCATGCCGAAACCGGGGTCGTGCTGCTGGTCGAATCGCGCGCCGGGTTCGATGCGTTCGACGCCATCGTGGGTACGCCGGGGCTGGAGGGCGTGATGCTCGGACCCTTCGACCTGTCGGTCTCCATGGGGCATCAGGGCGACTACCGGCATCCCGCGGTGCGGGAGGCGCTGCAATCGATGCTCGCGCGCGCCAGGGCACGGGAGATCGAGGTCACGATTCCGGTGTTTGCGCCGGAGCTGCAGGCGGCCTCCTCCCAACTCCGCGAATGGGAGGCCCTGGGCGTCGAGCGGTTCGTGGTGGGGACGGACAAGATCCTGATCTCCGACCAGTTCGCCCGCTACGTCGCGGCCCTGACAGCGGCCTGATGTTCGCGCAGCAGCTCCTGAATGGGATCGTCGTCGGCTCGGTCTATTCCTTGTTCGCGCTCGGTTTCACGCTGGTGTTCGGCATCAACCACGTCTTGAACCTCGCGCATGGGGCGGTGTTCACGCTGGGCGCGTTCGCGGCGCTGTACGCGATCACCCTGCTGGACCTGCCGCTGCCGGTCGCGGCCCTTCTTGCGGTGCTGGCCGGCGGCCTGGCGAGCGTCCTGCTCGACCTCGTCTGCTTCCGCCCGCTGCGCAACCGGCAGGCGCCGGAGTTCGCGGCCATCGTGTCGTCCATCGGCGCCGGGCTGATCCTGACCAGCCTGGCGCAGCAGGTCTCGGCCACGCAGGTCATGCGGTTTCCGTTCGGCACGTTTCCCGTGGTTGTCTGGCGGGTCTGGGGCCTGCGCATTCAGCTCCTGCAGCTCGTCATCATCGGCAGCGTGGCCGTCATCGTGGTCGCGCTGCTGCTGTATCTGTATCGCACGGAACTGGGCCGCCAGGTGCGCGCCGTCGCGATCAGCGGCCGCACCGCGCAGCTGCTGGGCATCAACCCGGCCATGGTGTTCGCGCAGGTCTTCTTCATCGCCGGCGCGCTCGCGGGCGCCGCAGGGGTGCTGATTGGGCTTGCCTTCAACTCCGTCCACTACGTGATGGGGGAGCCGCTGCTGCTGCGGGCCTTCGTCGTCGTGGTGCTGGGCGGCATGGGCTCCATCGGCGGGGCCGTGACCGCCGGGCTGCTGCTGGGCGTCGTGCAGTCGCTCTCGGTCGCATACGCCTCCTCGGGCGTGGCCGACGCCTTGATCTTCGGCCTGCTGTTCCTGGTGCTGCTGGTCCGCCCGGCCGGGCTGTTCGGGAGCGGCGTCGTGGCGGCGCGGGTGGTGCGGGCATGATGAACTATCTCGCCGCCTATCGCAGCCTGCTGGACCTGGTGCTGATCAACGCGCTGCTCGCATTCAGCCAGTATGTCGTGCTGCGGGCCGGCGTGTTTTCCATTGCGACTGCGGGGCTTGCCTCAATCGGCGCCTATACGGCGGCGAATGCCGTCGTGTCCTGGGGCTGGCCAGCGCCGCTCGGGCTGCTGAGCGCGATGCTGCTCGCGACCGCGGCGGCCCTTCTGATCGCCGTGCCGCTGGCCCGGCTGCGGGGCGTGTTTCAGGCCATCGCCACCCTGGCCTTCGTGCAGCTCGTGCTTTCGGTGACCCAGAACGCCACCTCGCTGACCGGCGGCGCACTGGGCATGAACGGCATCCCACGCTGGGCCACGACGCCCATCCTGTTGGGAGCAGTCACGGTGGCGCTGTACGGTCTCTGGCGCCTGGGCCGCTCCTGGATCGGGCGCGCCTTCGACACGATCCGGCAGGACGAGACGGTCGCGGTGTCGCTGGGCATCGACGTTTCGCGCACGCACCTGCTGGCCTTCGGGCTTTCGGGCGCGCTGGCCGGGCTTGGCGGCGGACTGGACGCCTATCACGGCTATTCGATCACGCCGGACGCCTTCGGGTTCCGCCTCCTGGTCGCCTGCCTCACCTTCGTCGTGCTGGGCGGGCGCGTGTCGCCCTGGGGGCCGCTCATCGGTGCTGCGATCCTCACGGTGCTGCCCGAAGTGGCCCGGCCGTTCCGCGACTATGCCCTGCTGGTGCATGGCGCGCTGCTGATCCTGACGATCACCTACCTTCCCGACGGCGTCGCCGACACGATTGGCCGCCGCATCCGCGACCGCAGGCTCCGCCGCCCGGGGTTGGCCCATGCCGCTCCTGTCGCTTGAGGGCGTGGAGCGCCGCTTCGGCGGCCTTCGCGCCGTGTCCGGCGTGTCGTTCTCCGCCGAGTGCGGCCGCATCACGGGAATGATCGGTCCCAACGGCGCCGGCAAGACGACCGTCATCAACCTCGTCACCGGGCTGCTGCGGCTGACGGCGGGACGGGTCGTGTTCGACGGGGCGGACATCGGGACGGCGCCGCCGCATGCCGTCGCCCGCGCCGGCATCGCGCGCACCTTCCAGAACATCCGGCTGCTGCCG